>NZ_JBJDXL010000247.1:0-19879 GCF_051866655.1 Intestinibacter sp. | reverse complement strand
TATTTTTTTGATAAAAAAACCGATACATGTGCAGATTCATCAGTACATGTATCGGTTTTAATTTTATTTATCGCTTATAGATAATTTTCCAAGTCTTCTATTGTCAGATGCTCCGAAATAATGTCCATCAGAAATTCCACCTGCTTGGACAGCTCCGAAGTAAAGCTGATCCTTGACATCTACATAAGGATATCCACTTTCGCTGACATCTATAATGTAGTCCTCATCTCTGCCATCTTCAAGCATCAATACACCTGGTTCATAGAATATTACCCTTGATTTGTTTATTGATTCTTGTAGATCTTTTCCAAAGTATAGGTTGTCTACTAAAATAGGTGCTAGCATTTTTAGGATTCTAACTCCTCCTGGAGTACCTATACCCATTATATAGTCATCGCCTTTTTGGATTATAGTAGGGCAAGTGTAAGTTCTAGGTCTTTTTCCTGGTTCGTACTTGTTGATTCCCTTTGTTCCAAAGCTCTTTAAACTACTGTTTAGATAAAAACCATTTACTTTCTTTTGAGAGCCGTAGAAATGACCAAGTGTGTTTGTGCATGAAACCACCATTCCGTCCTTGTCTACTATTACAAAGTGTGTAGTACTTTCACTCTCGTCGTCTTCACTGTATGTGACACCTTTTTCTTTTAGTAAATTAGTTATATATTCGTCTGTAGTTAATTCGTTGTAGTCTACTGGATTGAAATCCAAGTCAGACATCTTTTTGCCTCTATCGTAATTAGATAGAGTAGTCGCTGTATCTAAAACCTCTAAGTAATTGCTTACATCGTTTATATCCTTAGATTGGCTTTGTTTTTCTATGATTTCAAGCATTTGTATAAGTGGAGTCCCTGAAAATGGTGGTGGGGCTGAAACCACTTTATAGCCATTAAATTCTCCAGAAACTGGTTCGTTTATTTTGACTTCGTATTTTGACAAGTCAGATGCATCCATAGAACCTGCTTTTGCTATATTTTCTGCTATTTCACCGCTGTAAAATGCCTTTGCACCATTTTTTTGGATATTTTCAAGTGTGTCTGCTAGCTCGCTTTGAACTAGTGTGTCCCCTTCTTTTAGAAGGCTTCCATCCTTTAAGTAGTCCTCATCCTGTGATAGCAGGCTTGAGAATGAATCCATGGCCTTGACAGTATCTTCGTTGACTTCTACTCCATTTCTAGCTAAATCGACAGAATATCCTATTAAAGTAGATAAATCTACTGTTCCATAGTCCTCAGAAATCTTTTCCATACCTGCTACAAAACCTGGTACACCTACATCACTTTGTCTCTCTTCATTTGAGAAAGGTGCACAGTCCTTGTAATCGTAAAATTTATACTCGTCACCTGAAGGATCGTATATAAGCATACCTCCTCCACCGCCTATACCTGATGCGTAAGGCTGAGCAACTCCTAAAGCATATGAAACTGCAATGGCTGCGTCTACTGCATTACCGCCTTCAGCTAGAACCTTTTCGCCTATTTCTGTAGCAGCTTGATTAGATGTGCTGACTACATATGAATGGCTACTATCTACAGTGGCATTAGTATCGGTATTATCATTTCCCTTGACGAATTTAAAATAACAAATAGCACCTACAATCAATGCTATTATTATGCCCAATACTAGTCCAAAATTTCCATTTTTCTTATTATTTTTTTTCCTATTTTTTTGCATAACATCATTCTCCAATAAAATTATTCCTAATAATTGATGCCATTTTCTGTGTAGCCTTGAGCTTGTCCATCTGCTGTGTTATCTGTAGTGTTTGTCGCATCGTCTGAAGTATTTTGTGATGCATCGTTCTTACTTTTTAAGTCGACTTTTATGGCATTTTTTAGAAGTAAAGTGTCTGACCCGACTTCATAATCACCTTCACTCAAGTTTTTAGTTAGAGTGTTGTAAGTTCTCTTTTTAAAGTAAGAATTAGTTGTAACAGTTGGATATCCATCCTTAATTCTAACTGGAACAATTTCAAAGCTGCAATTTCCTTCTTCATCTAAAAAATAATTTAATACTATGCTGTCTTTAGTTCTACTCCATCCTTGGTCGAACACAAAGTTCCCCATACTATAGAAAATAATACCATCATTGTACTTTTCTATAGGCTGTAACACGTGTGGATGAGAACCGATTACTATATCAGCACCAAAGTTTATTAAGTTTCTTCCCAATTGCTCTTGTCTTTCAGTTTGGTCAAATCCATATTCGACACCCCAGTGGATATTTGCTATGACTAAGTCTGCCTCCTCTGATGCCTCTCTGACTGCTTGGTAATATCTCATTGTGTTAGTAGACAAAATACCTGCCTTACCTGCTGTAGCTGAGAAGTTTTTAGGAATTATGTCGCTGACTGATACTGTCGCGATTTTTATTCCATTTACTTCTTGGATATTGTACTTGCCAGCCTCTGTTATATTTTTGCCAGCACCTACATAATCTAAACCTGTTTGTTCTAATTTGTCTATAGTATTTACTACTCCATCAGCACAGAAGTCGGCTAAGTGGTTATTAGCTAAATTTATAAGCGTAAATCCACTTTCCTTTAAGACATCGGCTGTTTTTGTCTCGGCATTGATGTGTATTTCCTTGTCGTTTTTTTCGTAATCTGATGGATTATCTATAAGTACACATTCTAGGTTTCCTGAGACATAGTCAGAATCCTGCCATAAGCTAGATACTCCTGAAAACATGCCGCTGTAATCGTCCTTTGAACCCTTGTTCATTATTGATCTTCCAAGCATCATATCTCCAACAACAGTACCCTTTACTAAGCTATCACCATCATAGGCGCTTTTAGTTTTTGTGGCGTTGTCTTTGCCAATTGCATCTCCCATTATGCCTGCTCCGAATACTACTAGAGATAGTACCAATATAATAGCTATTACAGACTTACCTGATGTTTTAGGCTGTCTTTTTATGAAAGCTTGTATTTTTTCCTTTAAAGTTAATTTTCTTTCCATAAAAATCACCTACACTAAGTAAACTATTTGCATTATTCCATAAACTACAGCAGTCATTACAAGAGTTGAAACTAAAGTTATTTTCACACCTTGCTTACAGTAGCAGTTTGATAGTAATGCAGGCACTATTATACCTATTCCTCTGAATTCGAAAGTAGGAAATGGTGTCATTGGATAAATGGCTTCAAAGATAAGCTTTAGGGCTACTGCTATTACAATAGTCGCAACAAATCTTCTTCTACCATATAGTATAACAAACTTAGGCAGTATAAAGTTTACAATGCCGTAAGTTATAAACGAAACTAAAAATATTAATACCATTGTTATAGGTGAATCAAAAACTAAAGCCAGGTAGCTTGCAACGATAATTCCACCTGGTGTGATTCCAAATGACTCTACAAATAGTAGAGTTGCGACAACACCTATTATCAATGACATGTAAAAATCTGTTATATACATGTGTCCCTCCTCAATATGTCTTTAAATAATCTCTCTAAAATAAGTTTTGAAAATGAGCACTTAAGCTTCCTTTCGCTCCAAAACTAAATCCTTCACTATTTGAATTTTCTTCATCATTTATATAAATTCCAAACATTTCTTGTAATAAAATATCTGCATCTCCATGTATATTACCTATACCGTAGATTACTCTATCTTTAGACATAGAATATAATTTTTCGATTAATTCTTCTATATCTAAATCTGATAAATCGATATATTCCTTGATATTATTCAACTTACCAGCTCGGATAGCCTTGTCTATATGATCGCTACCTTCTCCCATAGCCACCAAAGTCACATCCCCTGTGAAATAAGGGAAGCAATCCGCGATAAATTGGTCAGTTCTATCGACCCTATCCTCTCTACCATTGAATAAAATAATTGGATTGTCTGTATTTTGAAGATTTCCTTTTATTTTATCCCAAATAGCTAGAGTAGATGATGGCTCGTTTGCAGCAAATCCATTTACAAAAATACTGCTCTCTCCTCTGCGTCCAAAATCAACTATAGTAGCAGCACCTGGATCTGGGTTAGCAGCTAGCATTCCTTCAAACGCAACCTCAGGATCTATCTCTAAAATTTCTGCAACAGCTAGAGCAAGAGATATATTGTCTTCAAATATTGTATATTTGAATTTTTCAACTAGTCCCTCTGGTATTTTTGAATTGTCTGCTACAACTATTTTTGTATTTCTCTTTTTGCATTCCTCTGTGAAATAATCGACATAAGGTCCATTGTCGACTACTAAATAGCCATCATGTGGTATAGTGTTTGAAAATGCCATCGCAATTTCATCTGTAGTTGGACCCATTACATCTAAGTGGTCTTCTAAGACATTGACGATTACTGTTATATTTGCTTTAAATATGTCGTTTTGGTAGACGTCTTGGTATTCTGGTCTGACAGCCATACATTCACAGACTAATGCATCTGCCCCAACCTCTCTCGCCTTGTCGATTACTTGAATTTGTTCTTTTATATTGGCACCGGCTTTACGTCTTATTACCTCTTCCTTGTCCTTGTTCCAATATATCATCCTTGGTGATGTACCAGTTGTCTTACCTACGACTTTGTAACCTGCCTCACTTAAAACCCCTGTTACAAGTCTAGTAACGGTAGATTTTCCTCTTATACCGTTGACATTTATTCTGACGGCTAAATTTTTTATATTATCCTCGTTTTTACGTTTTTCTCTCACTCCTAGATAAAATAACATAGCTATCCCCACAGCTATTATTATAAGTTGAATTATAGTAGTTTTATCGTACATAACATCCTCCTTTCTAGATTTAATTACTTAGTTAAATATTAAATTCTCGCTATGGAAATATCAAACTGATGTTCTTTATTTTGATTATATACAAAATAAACACATCCTATTCACATCTTTTAATATTTTTTCCATAAAATTGTAACATTATTGTAACCTTTTTTATTATAAATTATATTCTATCATATATTTTTAAATAGTAAATTAAATTTTTATAAATAATTGTCACAAAAAATTAACTTTATGAGTTTTATGGTATTTATTGTAAATTTTAAAAACAAACATCTATATACGCTCTATAAATATCTGTTTTCAAAACACAATTTAGACTAAAAATAAGCCGATTTTGTTTAAAAATCGGCTAAAAATATATATATATAAATTTTTCGGTAACTACTTTAAAATGTCCTATTTAAAAGTTTCAGCTATGAAAGCTTCGATTTCTTTAGCTGTTCCAAGTTCTAAAACTTTGTCAGCAAATGCCTTCATATCAGCTTCACTTACAGAGTTTATTAATTTTCTAGCTGGTAATATAGATATTGGACTCATAGAGAATTCATCTAGACCAAATCCTAAAAGTATAGGTATCATTCTTTGATCTCCTGCAGCTTCTCCACACATTCCAGCCCATTTACCTTCTTTATGAGCATTTTCTATAACCATTTTTATTAATCTTAATACAGCTGGATTAAATTGGTTATATAAGTAGCTTATCTTTTGGTTCATTCTGTCTACTGCACAAGTGTATTGGATTAAGTCATTTGTTCCTATAGAGAAGAAGTCAACGTGTTTAGCAAGTACGTCAGATATAACTGCTGCAGATGGAACTTCTATCATCATACCAACTTCTACTTCTTTAGAGTAAGCTATACCTTCAGCATCTAACCCAGCTTTTACTTCTTCACAAGTAGCTTTAGCTTGTAATAATTCTTCTAGAGAAGATATCATTGGGAACATTATTCTTAATTTTCCGTGAACACTAGCTCTATATAAAGCTCTTAATTGAGTTGTAAATATTTCTTTTCTATCTAGGCAAAGTCTGATTGCTCTGTATCCTAAGAATGGGTTCATTTCTTCGTCCATTTGTAGGTAGTCAAGTTTTTTATCTCCACCTATATCTAGAGTTCTTATAACAACTGGTTTTCCACTCATTCCTTCAAGAACTGCTTTGTAAGCTTCGTATTGTTCGTCTTCAGTTGGGAAATCACTTCTATCCATGTATAAGAATTCAGTTCTGTAAAGACCAACACCTTCAGCGTCATTTTTAAGTAATCCATCAACATCGTTTGGAGTACCTATGTTTCCTGCTAATTCAACGTGTTTTCCATCAGTTGTAACAGATGGTTGTCCTTTTAATAATTCTAATGATTTTTTGTATTCCTCAAATTCTTTTTTCATTTGAGCGTATTTATCTATAGTTTCTTGATCTGGGTTTATTATAACTTCACCAGTATCTCCGTTGAATACTACGAAATCTCCGTCTTTGATTCTTTCTGTAGCATCAGTTAAACCAACTATTGCAGCAACTTCTAAAGTTCTAGCCATTATAGCTGTATGAGAAGTTCTACCGCCGATATCAGTTAAGAAACCTAAAACTTTCTTTTTGTCCATAGTAGCTGTATCTGATGGAGTTAAATCATGTGCAACTAAAACTACTTCATCTTCTAAAGCTGCTAAGTCAACTATTTTAACACCTAATAAATGTCTTAATATTCTGTTAGTTACGTCTTTTATATCTGCTGCTCTTTCTCTCATGTATTCGTTGTCCATAGATTCAAACATACCAACGAACATTTCTTTTATTTCATTTAATGCAAAGTCTGCATTTACATTTTCAGCCTTTACTTTGTCTATTGCAGATCCTAATAATTCTGGGTCTTCTAAAACTAATAAATGAGATTCGAATATTTGAGCTTCTTCTTCTCCTAATTCTACTTTAGCTTTATCTCTAACTTTTTCAAGTTCTGCTTTTGATATTGCTACTGCATCGTTTAATTTTGCTACTTCTGCATCTACATCTGATATTGATTTTTTTTCTATTACTAATTCATTATGTTCTAACACTAACGCTTTCCCAAGAACAATACCTGGTGAAGCTGCTGTTCCTTTAAACATATTTATTCCTCCTAAAATATAACCCTATTTTTATTTATTTTATATGAAACTGAATCTCTCAGATAATTTCTAGTTGTCTAAAATTTTACGCAAAAACCTGGGGCCTCCCCAGGTTTTCTTTTGTTTTTATCGGTTTGGATTATTCACCAAATCCGCTTTCGATTAATTCTACTAATGCATCTACTGCAGCAGCATCGTCTGCACCTTCAGCTTTTATAACTATTTCTTCACCTTGTCCTAAACCTAAGCTCATTATACCCATGATTGATTTAGCATTTACAGTTTTTCCTTTTGCTAATACTTCTACTGTTGAAGTGAATTCTGAAGCTTTCTTTACAAACATTCCTGCTGGTCTAGCGTGTAAACCTGTTGCGTTTTTTATTACTACTGATTTTTCCATAATGTAACCTCCTAATTAAAATACATAAAAAATTTAAATAGGCATTTTTTTCAAACTCTGATTTTTAAAATCATTGAGAATTATATCTATTATTGCCTTTTCATTTTTTTCTTTTTTATTTACCAAAATAATGTATTTATTTTCATTATTTTCATAATCATAATCATTTGAATCTATCTTCGTATTGATCAAATCTATTACTTTTGAAAAATCATATAAATTCAAAACTTCTATATTATTTTCCTCAAGTTTTTTTTCATATATACTATAAAAAATATCCTTATATGTAAATTCCTTATCGAGATTTAATATGTTTCCAAGCTTTGGAACTATATCCTCAAGTAAAACTCTAAGGCTTGGCGATCTCTTTATTTTTAATATACCGCAAAGCTCTTTTATTGTATCGATGTCTAAATTTTTTATAGCCTCAAAACAAGTCTCTTCATCATATCTAAAATCCGCATTGAAGAAATACTTAACTCCATCATATCGTTTAAATACCTTCATTGTATCCATATATCCAAGCTTTGCAATTTTATCCATATGATCCTTGTCTTTATTTAGTGAACCGCCGAGACTCATAGACGGTCTTATCACTGTTAAATTTATGTCTTTGTACTTTTGTATACTTTTTTCTCCTATATTGTCATTTGATAATCTAATAACTATTATATCATCATAACCTCTACTAGCCAATAACCCAACAGGTGTATTGTCTGAGAAAAATCCATCCAAGTACAACTTATCATCTAATTTATCTAACTGAAATATTGGTAAGCTAGCACTTGCGATTAAATAATCGACAAGCTGTCCTTCTGGTATATCCTCCTTCATAAGATGCTTAGGAACTATTTTTTTATTATCTAAATAAACAGTCACTAAACCAAAATCCTTAGAGGAATTTCTAATCTTTTCTTCATCTATATTCTCTTTTAGTAAATTTCTCAAAGGTGTTATATTGATTCCTTCATTTTTTCTAACTTTATTCATAAGCTCTAAAATCGCATTTATGTTTTTAGGCTTCATGGCGATATTTTTGTATTTTTCGTAGAAATCCTCTTCTATGTCCATAAAGCTCTTGTAGTCTTTATTTAACCAAATATCCTCCATACTTTTAAAGTCATCTTGAACTATAAATGCTCCATTTAAGGCTCCTATCGAAGTTCCAGCTACTCCATCAAACTCTATTCCTAACTCCTTTAAAGCTTTATATGCTCCAAATTGGTAAGCACCCTTAGTGCCTCCACCTGATAAAACTAAACCTTTCATTTACATCACCTAATTTAAAATCCAAGTGCTATAAACATTATATCGTAAAAGCTATAAACTCATTTTGCTATTTTAAATCTAGAGAATTTTTAATTCTCTTCTCTATTATATTTTCTAAGAAATCTATCTCATTTTCAAGGTAATATTTTTCCTTTAAGAGAGAAATTTTTTTGTCTTGTATTTTTACATTCGTTTTATTGTTGGAAACTTTTGAAAAATCATCTGAAACCATTGGTATTGTTAAATTTTCCACAATTTTTTCTTCTATTTCCATCTTTCTCTTTGAAAGTGATATTACCTTTTTAGATAGATCTTCTATTTCTTCATAATTTTCATCTTTAAAAATCTTCAATTTCATGACCTTATTTGGATAGTAATCAAATATTTTTTTGCCCATTTCCTTGCCAATTATCTTAAAGTATTTATCGTATACTTTAGAATTTAATAAGCCTACTAAATACTCATATGAAAATTCCTTCTTATACTTGTCCTTTATATAAAATGAGTAGACATCAGCGCTGACATAGCTATTATCAACGTCTATAGCAAATCTATTGTTTCTAGATTTATAGGGATACATTATCTTTTTCTGTTCGAATAATTGCTTATCCCTACCCCATTGTAGCTCATACCATTTTCTAGTGTTCTTAATACATTCTCTTCTACTAGATAGCTTTTCTTTATAAGGCAACAAGAACGTGTCTATTACAAATTTATAATCTTCCTCTCTGTCTATATCGTTTGTGTAAATCAATTTATATTGTGAATTATTTATTATATATTTCCCCACATTCTTGTTTTTTATCCAATTTTTTAATAAATTTTTGTTTATTTTTTCTATATTTTTATCGTCATTTCTTATGACAAATGCCTTATCACATCCTGTAATTATACCTTGAAAGCTTTCACAAATTTCTTCTAAAAAATATTGACTCTTGCTTTGAATCTTGTTGTAAAACTCAAATTCCTCTTTATCCACCATCATCCAAGACTCTCCAAGAGAATCTAGATTTATATTTATTTTTTTAAAATTTCCTTGGTTTAAATAATCCTCTAAATTTGTTATCTGCTTGATACTTATATTATCATCTATTATCTTGTACAAATCTATATAATTTTTCTTAGAATATTTACGCTTAAATAAAACTATACAGCTCGCTATCCCGAGATTATTAAATATATTAGCACCTAAAAAATCTACTATCGTATTTATATCACAATTTTCGATTAAATACCTTCTGAGAAATTTACCTGAGGGACTTTGCATAAAATACCTAGGCGTAATAATACCGGCAAGCCCATCTTTATCTAGCAGGTCTAAAATCCTCTTGTAAAAACAAAAATATAAATCACCTTTACCCCTGTAGACTTCTTCGTATTCTTTATATAAAAATTTCTTATATTCATTGTCTAGTAATTTTTGACCTATATAAGGTGGATTTCCAACTATATAATCAAATTTATCCACACCGAAAACATCTTTGAAATCTATCTTCAAGCTGTCTCCACAAAATATATTAAATTCCTCTATAAACTCTGCATCAGTTTCTTCTAATATATCCACAAATTGACTTTTTAAAATATCCAAGGCATCTTTATCTGTATCCACACCAAAAATACAGTTTTTCATAATATGTAAGCCTATATTTTCTTCTGATATAAAATTTTGTCCGTATTTTTGGTTTAAATTATCTATATTTTGATAAAATTTTTTATAAAGTATTTCATAAGATTTTATCAAAAAATTTCCACAGCCACAACATAGATCTAAGACTCTAGGATATGGATTTTCGACTATATCGTGTGATTTCAATGTCTTATCCAGTATATATTCAACTACTATATAGGGAGTATAGTAAATACCTCTCTCTTTTCTCGTCTTAATATCTAGATGACTTTCGTATTTTTTTGAAACTGCAAAACTCCCACTCATAATTTTTCCCCCATTAAACGAAAATTATATTTATTCACAATTTCTACAGCTATATTATTTAAATAGAAATACTAATTATCCACAATTTACAAAAGTCAACTTCGGATATAATTTGCTAAATATACCCAAAATTGACCCCCTAATTGACCTTTAAATTAAATTTGTATTCCTACTTTTTATAATTTATTGTACATATCTTCTCCAAGAATTTCTTCAAATCTTGAATATGCATTTTTAGTAAGCATTCCATAAAGAGCTCTTAGTAAGTCTATTGCAACATCTCCATTGAAGTCTTGTGATAAAGATACATATGGAATTTGAACTAAAAGTTCGTTATTTTTATTTAAAACGAATTTTTCTACATTATGTATGCCATTTAATTCATTTATTAATTTTATAACATCATCCTTCTTAGACTCATCTACTAATTTACCAAAGAATATAGTAATTGTAGTATAGGCAGATTCATCCAATATTATACCTAATAATAATTTATTTTTTTGATATTCTTGTAATGATCTAAAAAATACCATTTTGTCATTTGAAACGACATCAAACACCTGTGACATTTGACTTTTTCTCAAAGATTCTTCAATTAAAATTTTCTTTACTTCTAAATCAGCCATTTTAGCACCCCTTTTTATTTTTTAGCATCTATATAAGTTAATATACCCTGTGCAATTCCCTCTGCCAATTCATCTTGATATTTACTGTTATTTAAGTTTTTTAATTCTGAGGAATTACTTAAAAAACCACATTGGATATATACAGCAGGTATACTATTATCTCTTAACACACTCATATCATAAGCACTCGTACCCCTGTCTTTAGCCTTTACATAAGCTGATATAGAGGTTTGCATAATGACAGCCAAGTCATAAGAACCATTTTCTGAATCTTTTTGGTAGATAGTTTCTACACCTGAAGCATCACCTGATTTTTCACCAGCCATATGAATAGACACAAATACCTCTGCTTTTTCATTTTCTGCTAGAGCTTTTCTCTCGTCTGAACTTAGGTAAACATCCTCTTGTCTAGATAAGATCACGTTTATATCGTCTTCTTTAGCTAATTTTTTTGCGACTTTTTTAGCTATTTTTAAATTCATGTCCTTTTCTTTTATATTAGATGTAACATATCCTGTTTCATAGCCTCCACAGCCTACATCTATAAATACATTGTGTTTCTTTTGTAAAGTATCTTTATCCTCGTCTCCAACATCAAATTGTTCATCAGAATTTACATTCGACTTGTCCACCTTGCCGCCTGTCAAAGAGTCCTTTAGGGAAATTATATTAGGCCAGACATTGCTTACAAAGCTGACTGTTTTCTTGCCGACAAATCCCACTGCAAAAAGAACTATAATCGCACAAACTATAACTACTATAAGCTTTTTCTTATTAACAGATGTTTTCTTTCTGTGTAAACCCTTTTTTCTTTTTTTCCTACTTTTAGTAGTTTTTTTATTGGTTATTTTTCTCTTAGTCACTAGCTTCACCTTTCTTATATCAAAAATTCTTATTATAAGAAAATCCTTCTTCTAAAAATCTACAATGTTGATTTTCTACAAATACACTTTATAGGAATTATACTTATCCATATTTTAAAATGTATATAATTTCCTATCTATTATAAAGTAATTTTATCATTTAGAAAGGCTTTTTTCAAATATTATTGACATTTAAACTGATTATTAATCATAATATCCGAATATTTTTATATATCTTTTTTCACCTACTTTTAAACTAAGTGGATAATTCAATAAATCATAAGTATGCTGGCAGATTAAATAATCGACTAAAAAATTTCCATCTAAAATGACGTCGCTTATTATCATAGTATGATATGCCAAATTATCCTCATATATAAGCTGTACAATGTCTCCAACCTCTAAATCGTAATAGTCCACCTCCTCAGCGTAAATCCCAAAATTATGCGTATTGCTAGAATTATTTCCTATAATATATTTGTAAAAAGGCTCTGCTGCAGTCCAGCTAGGGGTTCTGCTCATGTCGCTGTACCAATACCACTGTTTTAATATATTATTACCCTCATGATCAAAAGTTATACCTCCAGCATGTACACATTGTGATATAAAATTAGTGCAATCACCACCCCAATTTTCATAATCTTTATAGGCTGTATTCCTTGATAATGCCCATTTCATGGCGTATTGCGCAGCTGCTTCTCTATTGTATTTTGTAAAATTTACCATTTTCTCACTCCCCATAGATTTTTCTCCTATTTGAACAAAAAATATCGTTTTATATCGACATGAAACTATTTTAAGTACGACGTTTCATTAATATGAAACAATGTTTTGAAGTGCATAATCGCTCAATATATTTTTTATTTTTTTAAAGCATATAGAAAACTCAATTAAATTGCACACCTTGCTTGTAAGCTCAAAGCTAGATATACAAATCACTAAATTTCTATCATTGAAATAAAAAACTGGATCCTCGCATATATAAATCGATTCGCTTATCAATTCGTAAATATCGTACCCAACATATCCTCTGTACTTGTCTAAAATGTCATAAATTTCCTCCATTATATAATTTTGTATTATTCTCTCAAAATCTACTTCCTCCTTAAAAAGAGTATCTAATGTAATTTTTTCCATATTATTAAAATCGTAATTATAACTAGATATATGGCTGATATCTGTAAGTCCAATAATTTGTGAAAATTCTACGGGTATGCTGATTATATTATTTTTATTAAAAGCTCTTTGAAATTCGGAAATAACGTTGATATTTCCTACTATTAATTCCTCACCTAAGCTCGACATTACAACCTCTTCAAAAATACTCACATCATTTTTTATAAATTCATTTACAAATGATGTAAATTTTTCCACCTCCTCACTTTGAGTTTCTACTTCAATTTCAGGATAATTTAAAAAAAACCTAATATTATTTATTTTTTTATCGATCAATCTATTTGTAATATTTACCATACCAAATACCTCCACTAAATATACTCTAGATACTCCTATAACATTTATAGTAAATTTTATGAAGGCTAGGCTTTGTATATTCTCTAAAACGCAAAAAATACCACATAAAACTACACTACTTTCAAGCATAGTATTATGTGGTATTTTAATATCTCTAAAAATTTATTATCCTATTATTCTTCTAGCAGTTACATATGTTTTTACATAGTAAGAAGAGTATAGATTTTCGTATCTTACAGTTTTTCCTGGGCTTGGAGCATGTATAAATTGTCCATTTCCAACATACATACCTACATGGTGTATACGGCTTGTACCACTGTTAAAGAATACTAAATCCCCTGGTTTTAGATTGCTTTTGCTGACATATCTTCCGTTTGATGCTTGTGCTGCTGAAGATCTATTTAAGTATATTCCAGCTGCATTTTTGTAGCAATAATATGTAAGACCTGAACAGTCAAAAGAATTTGGTCCAGCTGCTCCATAAACATATGGTTTACCAACTTGTCTTTTTACCATATTTACAACAGCTTGTGTTTTTGAGCTGACATTAGTTGATCCACTGTTATTATCGTTATTTGATGTTGAGCTTCCACTCTTTAAGTCAGCTGATGTTCCTGAAGTTATTTTTAAATAATCTCCACAAACATATCCTGTTGTTCCGTTTTTTAATTTAACTTTATACCAACCATTGCTGTATTGTTTTTGTATTCCAACTACATATCCTTTGTAAATATTTCCTTTTATACTGTAAGATGTAGATGGGCCTGTTCTAAGACGTAATGTACTTGTAGTAACTCTACCAACTTTTTGAATTGTTGAGTAACTTTTTACTACGTAAGCTCCACCTTTGTTAGAATCATCATTATCTGTTGAAGTTGTTCCAGATACTTTTAAGTATTTTGGACTTACATATCCAACCTTTCCTGATGATGTTTTTATTTTGTACCATCCATTGCTGGCAGTACTTGTAACTGTAACTTTTTGACCTTCTGTTAAACTACCTACTATACTGTAAGATGTACCTGGTCCTTTTCTTATATTTAATGCATAAACTGTTACAGTTCCTGTTTTTGTTGATGATTGAGTTTTATATGTTGAAGTTGTTCCTGTATTTTCTGTGTTAGCTGCATCAACTGTTGCTGTTTGTGCCCCAAGTGATACTGAAGTTGCAACCATTCCTAAAGCTAAGGCTTTAGATAGTGTCGATTTTGTTTTCTTCTCAGTAAACATATGTTTGACACTCACCCCCTAATTATTAATAATTTTATATTTTCTATTTTAGCATATTTCGGATTATTTTTCCAGTCAATTAGGGTGTTGAGGTCATTGTATACACTTTTTAAAACAAAAAAATTTTATAATATATGTTTTTTTAACTTTAAATTTAAAGCAGAAAAACATTTTCATTCGATTTTTAACCTATTTTTTTTGATAATATATTTATTTTTTAATAAATTTACATATCTATATTTTTTCACAAGTTTTTGGAGCTTTATTGACGATTATCTTTGTTTTACAAATAAATTTTTAATAGTATCTTCTAATATTTGCATTTCTGCTACCTTTAATACTTTTATAAAAACTATGTAAATTGTCGCTCCAAATAAAATACTAACTGCTAAAGATATAACTTCTGCTAAAAATGCCATACCTAAAGCTGAAATCAAACTATTATAAGTAAAAATCACACATATAGACATAGCTATTGAAGCCAGCAAGGATTTAACAAATGTAGAAAAGACTGCCTTTCCATTAAAAGATCCTACCTTTCTTCTTAGACTAAAAAACATCAAAACTACTGTCACCATATATGAAATACTAGTAGCCATCGCTAGTCCCATATAGCTAAACGGCTTTATAAATATTAAATCCAAGATTATATTTATAATTACAGATAATGATGAGTTTATCATAGGTGTCTTTGTATCTCCTAGTGAATAAAATCCCCTGCTCAAAATCTCCTTGACAGCATAGCCTATCACACCTATAGCGTATAATTTAAGTGCATTAGAAGTCATTACAGTGGATTCGCTGCTGAAGCTTCCTCTTTGTAGAAGAACTCTGACTATCGGCTCTGATAAAATTACAGCTCCAACCGTTATCGGAACTACTACTAATAGCAGGCAGTTACTGGACTTGACGATTATCTTTTTAAAGCTTTTTTTATCATCGTCATTTACAAACTGAGACAGCTTAGGATATATAACTGTGATCAAAGATGTTACAAATAAAGCCACTACAAAATCATTTAGTCTAGAAGCATAGTTGAGAGCAGAAAGCTTACCATCGCCTAATGTACTTGCAAGCGCCTTATCCACATATACATTTAGCTGACTCATCGCCACACCTATCATCATCGGTATGCTCAATTTGACCATTTTTAAAATCGATTCATCCTTCAATTTTATATAAAATCTATATCGATAGCCCTTCTTGTGCATAAATGGAACTAGTAATAAAACCTGACCTACAAGTCCTAATAAGGCACCTATTGCTAGATAATAGCTCCCATATCTCACACTTAGGAATATAGATATTATTATACAGATATTGTAGACAACGCCCACTAGAGCTGCCGGCAAATAGCTGTCTTTAACCTGTAGAAAAGATGATTGTATCTTATTCAAAGATAAAAATAAAACTCCAAGCATCATAATACGTAAAAATTTGACTGCCAAATCAAATTTTTCGCCTTCAAAACCAATAGCGAATATTTTTATTATCTCTGATGCAAAAATTATACCCAATATTGACACTATTATCGAGAATATAGATAAAATATTTAATATATTATTGGTAAATTCAAGAGAACCTTCCTCTCCTAGTCGCTCTTTAGTATCGTAGTACACAGGGATATACATCATGTAAATCACCGAACCTACAATAGATATAATCAGACCCGGGATATTGAGTGTAAGTACAAATACATCTGCCACCATGCTTGTACCGTAAAAATTAGCTAATATAGTCTCTCTTAAAAATCCCAATACTCTAGATAATAATGTCGCTATCATAATTGTTACAGCGTTTTTTGCAGTTCTCGACACTCAGTTCCCCTCCCATACTTTTCATCTCTTTTATATTTTTACCAATCTTTTGATTTTTATTCATTTTATAAGATTAATATTAAATTTATTTTAAGAAATCGTTAAAAAGGGAATATTTACCATTTAGCAAATATCCCCCTGATTTAATTATTTAGTTTGACTGTATTTAAGCTCATTAGATGAACTAAGCTCTGTACTATTACGTCCCATTTGCTTGACTACTAGAGTATCTAAATTATCGACGTAATCTACCTCTAGTGTATTTGGATCTATAAATTTAGTCTTCACAGCATTTCCATTTAAATAAACCTTGCTATTTATAGTGAAATTCTGTCCATTTAGAATGATCTTGTTGTCCTTGATATCGATGCTTTTTATCTCTATCTCATCTAATCCCATCTTTATAGTGTTTTTCTCAGGCTTTTCATCTTCATCTATATAATAAGATTTTCCGAATAAAACATCGTACTCTATAAGATCCTGCATCTTAGAAAAATCCTCTTCATCCTTCATGTATGTGTTAAATCTTTCCATTGGGCCGTATTCTAATCTGGCTTCTTTGAACATAAGTGAGCTAAATTCATAAGATTCTATCTTTTCTATATCATAGTTTTCTATATCGTAGTTTGCGTAAAACGCAAATGGAGCCTTGTATTTATTTATATAAAAATCATCTTGTCCAAAAACCTTCAAATTAGGCATATGGTCAGAGTAGAATAAAATTATTGTATCTTCATCTCTTTTATCTATCATGTCAACTAATTTCCCTACTAAATCATCGCTGCCCTTTATTTGGTTTACATAGTAGTAGATTTCATTTTCCATCTCTTTATCTAAAGTACTAGTCACCTTTATAGGGAAGTCGTAATTTTCTGCATCTGTAGGATAGCTGCTGTGTCCTTGAACACTTATTGTATATACTAAATCAGAGCCTTCAGTAGAATCTAAAGCCTTTTCTATATAATCAGCTAGGATAACGTCCTTGACCCAATTTTTTTCATTTAATTCGTAATTATTCATATATTCTTTAGATGTGAAATCGTCAAATCCCAATTTAGCATAGGCATTATTTCTGCTATAAAAATTTCCCTGGAAATTATGTATTGCATGAGTTCCATAACCTTGTGAACCTAAAGTCGTAGCCACAGAATTATAGTATTTACTCTTAAGTATAGTATTATAAGGTATCTCACCAGGAGTAAGGTAATCTATATTATGTCCTGTCATAGATTCGAATTCAGTTCTCGCAGTTCCACCT
Organism: Intestinibacter sp.; assembly: GCF_051866655.1. Classification (GTDB taxonomy): domain Bacteria; phylum Bacillota; class Clostridia; order Peptostreptococcales; family Peptostreptococcaceae; genus Intestinibacter. Next base: position 2,167 of record NZ_JBJDXL010000247.1, on the reverse strand, counting down.
CCTGTAGTTGGAACATTTGCCATACCACTTGTGTATAATTTAGTCAGTTTTCTAAAGTTTGGTATTGGATCCTCGCTGAATTTTACTTCTTTAATCTCTGTTGGATCCATAAACGCTTCTAATTGTACAAATAAAATATTAGGCTTAGATTGGTTAAGCTCTCTATCGTCCTCTGCTGCAGCTTTGTCGACTCTTTCTTTGATTTTTTCTATATTTTCTTTTGAATAATCGCTTGGTTTAGTTCTTATGTATCTTAAGCATGATTCTACTGTCGAATAAGCTAAACCATTGCACTTGTAGGACTCAGCTATATCCCACTTTTTAAATCTCATTATATGCTGTGCTCTTTGATTTTTCACAGTTGAAAAAAAGCCTATTGATACAACAAAAATAAGCACAAAATTGATTAATTTAAATCTCTTTGTATCAAAATCCAATCTATATAAAAATACTGCTATTGCTATCAAAAACACTAAACATAATACACCTAATATGACTACAGTTTTATTAATATACTTATCTGCTATTTCCATAGCTTCACCTATCGAATACAAATCTGAAAAAGTAAGCGGCATACCCCTAACATCCATCAAGAAGAAAGTTACTACTGATACTCCTAATATTACCAAGAATGATAAAAAATATACCATATATTTTCTTTTTGCTAAAAAAAATATTGATGTCAGCATCAATATAAGCAAATAATTTGCTAACACTACGCCTGGTGTTTTTACAAGCAAGCTACCTACCTCAGCTAAGCTTCCTCTAAGGAAAAACTCTGTCGCAAACACTAATACCAAGCCACCGATTAACCATAATAAAATTTGATGTTTTGTTTTACTATCTATCTTAAAGATATCATTTAATTTTTTCAAAATTATTCCCCCTCGTAATTATTTTTCCATATTTTTCACATAGAATCTATGCTGACGGCGAACTTTCATCATTTGAATTAATATAATGTTCTACTTTTCAAGCTTATTTTATTATAGACTAACTGACATCAAATTTCAATTAAATAAGTTATACAAATTCATTACAATTTGCTTACAATTTTGCAATAAAAAATACTGCTCCCAAAGCAGTCATAAGACTCGTCTTTAAAAGCAGTATTGTATTTCAAACTATTGTTGAGAATCTACATCTTGAGCTTCAGTATTTTCCACTGATAAATTTTCATCATTTGTAGCCGGTTGATCTAGTGTAGCTTGTTCTTGTTTATCTTCTTCAGTAATAGTTCTTATTAATACACCATTTGTACCGAATTCATAAACAACACCATCTATTGTTTGTATTCCTGTAACCATAACACCATCTGTTCCTAGATAGTACATTTCTCCGCCTATACTAGTCCAGCCAGTGTATAATTTACCAGTTTTCTTGCCGAAGTAATATCTATTTCCGCCGATTGTTCTCCAACCAGTACGTCTAACACCATCTGTTCCTAGATAGTATTTACTTCCATCTACAGTTACCCAACCAGTACGTTTTGCACCGTCTGTACCTAAATAATAAGTTTTTCCACCTATTGTAGCCCAGCCAGTATATAGTTTACCTGTTGTTTTGCCTAGATAGTAAGTTTTTCCACCTATACTAGTCCAGCCAGTGTACATTTTACCTGTTGTTTTACCAAAGTAGTATTTATCGCTGCCTATTGTAGTCCAGCCAGTACGTCTAGCACCATCTGTTCCTAAATAGTATTTATATCCACCTATTGTAGCCCAACCAGTGTATAATTTCGCAGTTGTCTTACCGAAATAGTAAGTTTTACCATTGATAGTTGTCCAGCCCTTAGCTAGAGTACCATCAGATTTTCTATAGTATTTTTTACCATTTTCAGTAAACCATCCACTCTTTAATATTGTTATATTATAGTAGTTAGCTATATAATCATCTGAGTTTGATGTATTTTTTATTAAAACAACTGTTCCGATAGTTACTTGGTCAAATAACCACTCAACTTCATCATTGTGCATTCTTATACAACCATGACTTACATTTTTACCGATAGATGATTCATCGTTATTACCATGTATACCATAAGTACTTCCATAAGTTCCATTTATATTTAGACCCATCCATCTTCTTCCTAAAGGATTTCTTGGATCTCCTCCTGGTATATTTCCCTTATAAAATGGTCTATCTACTATTTTGTTTACAATAGTAG
>NZ_JBJDXL010000246.1:0-4381 GCF_051866655.1 Intestinibacter sp. | reverse complement strand
AGATTAGAAAATGGATTGTTAAAAAGCTATTATAGAATTATAGCCCTAAACACATATACAGGTCATACCAAGCTTGTAGATGAAGTTCCAGTTACTGTAAAGAGATATATTGCAAAAAGTTGCGTACAAAAGCCTAAAATAAATGACAGTATCTTAAAAAGCGATATCGAATATGAAATAGAAAAACATTACAGAAAATATGAAAGTGAAAATATGGTTCTGTCAGACGTATTTAGCATATATAAACCGTATTGGACTTGTAATTACAACGGAAAGAATATATTTTTAGAAGCATATAAAAACTGAGGAGTTATTTTAAAGCTCCTCAGTTTTTTAGTATTTTAAGCAATTAATTAGATTTGTTTTTAGTTAAATAATCCAAGCTTTTTATTTTGTAGCCTTCATTTTCCCAGTGAGTTAATACCTCGTCTAATATCTCTGCATTAGTCTTTGAGTTTGAGTGAAGTAGTACTATAGCTCCTGGGTGAGTTCTAGAATAGATTTTATCTTTTGCATGTTCATGGCTAGGTTGGTTTGAATCATACCAATCCACATATGCAAAGCTCCAAAATATAGTAGAATATCCTAAATCTTGTGTGTATTTCAAAGATTTTTCGCTGAATTTACCCATAGGAGGTCTGAAGTATTTAGGCATATCTTTGCCAGTGACCTCTTTGTATGCTTTTTCTACAGAGATTATTTCGTCTTTGAATTTGTCTAAATCGTCTATACTGGCCATAGATACGTGGCTTTTGGAATGGTTGCATACTAGATGTCCTTCATTTACCATTCTTTTGACTAGCTCGGGGTTACTTTTTATGTAGTGTTCAACTACAAAAAAGTTAGCCGGAGCATTGTGCTTTTTAAGTGTATCCAAAATAAGGCTTGTATATCCATTTTCGTATCCAGCGTCGAATGTCAGGTATATGACCTTTTCGTCCTTATCTCCTACATAATATGTGTCGTAGTTTCTGAAAAAGGAAGCTTCTTTTATAGGGTCTGGCTGTTTGTGATCTTGTCTAGGATTAAAGTACCAATTGTATTCCTGAGTACTCAAATCGCCCTCTGAAATTTGAGTTTTGGATTTATTAAATAAATTGGAATTTGTGATAGCTATTATTCCAATTAGAATCGCGAAAAACCCTATAATAAAATAATTTCCAAGATTGTTGTTTTTCAAGGTAAGTCCTCCTCATAAATTAATTTAAATTAATAATATTTTTTAAAAAAATTGCTAAAAATATTCATGTAAAATATTGATTTTAAATAGTTGTTTTAATATGCTTTTATGTAGTAAAGTATAATTTGTAAATATAATGATTAAGATTTAGAAAGGAGGTATTTTATGGAAAAAAGGATCGCGAGTATTGTTAAAAATGTAGTTTTTTTAGATATAGAGACAAGTGGATTAAATCCTAAAAACAGCGAAATACTAGAAATCGGAGCTGTAAAAATAGATAAAGATAAAAACGTATCTATTTTCAATACACTTGTAAAAAATAAATTTAAAGTTCCACCTGAAATTTTTTCTCTTTGCAAAAATCTTAATCAAAAGGATCTAGATAAAGCGCCATTATTAGATGAGGTCAAAGAAGATTTTCTAGCTTTTATAGAAGATAAAACATTAATTTGTCACAACAAAAATTTTGAAAAGGAATTTTTAAACTTACATATAGGCAAAATAAATAATAAATTTATAGATTCTATGGAATTGGCAGCGATTTTAGAACCTTTTCACAGAGAATTTAATTTAGATTACCTAAAAAAAGCAATTACTACAAATAAAGATGATGAGGTGCACAGAGCTATCTACGATGCAATAGATACTATAGATGTTGTAAATGCCTTGATTTTGAGGTTTAAAGATAGACTCGAAAAAGACAACAAGCTTACATTATACCCTTTGACATTTGAGATAGATTCTTATTTAAATAAACACTCTCTTGGAAATTGGGACTGGTCTGAATATATAAATAATGCAGATTACGATTTGAAGGATCAGACAAAAACAGTGTATGAAAAAAAGAAAGACGAGAAAGATAAAAATGACAATTCAAAGGAAGAAGAAATTTTTAAACTTATGGGAAAATACAATGCTTCTTATGAAGAGCTTCTAAAGGAGGCGGATATCTGGGGCAGCAAAAAGGGATTTATCTATGAATTTAGACAAGGTCAATATGATTTGACTAAATTGATTAGAGAGACGTTTCACAGTTCTTCTAATAATATAGCCTGTATAGAGGCGCCTACAGGAATTGGAAAAAGCGTGGGGTATTTGCTACCGGCTGTTTTAGAGGCGAGATACGCCCAAAAGAGAATAATAATCTCAACTGCCACAAAGGAGCTTCAGGTTCAGCTTATGGACAAGGATTTACCAAATGTGATAAATTCATTGGGACTTTCAGGAAAGGTAAGCTACGGATATATAAAGGGCAAAAATAACTACATATGCAAAAGTAAATTTTACGATTATAAAAAAGATTATGAAGCTGAAAATCCAACTTACGAGGATATAATGTCCATAATAATTATCGAAAATTTAATAAAGGACGGAAAATATGGAGATATCGAGGAGATAAATTACTGGATTTTAAACCACTTTAAGGAGATCCAAAGTCACCTACTTAGGGTCGTCTGTGATGTCGACTTGTGCAAGCCTAAAAAATGCTATGAAAATTGTCTATACAAAAAAAGAGTAGAGGAGCTAAAGGACGAAGATATCACAGTTGTAAACCATTCTCTACTTGCTAGATGGCCGTATGTAGATGAAAAGCCTCTGGAAAATATTATAGTAGACGAAGCGCACAACTTAGTCGAAAAGGGATATGATTTTTTTTCTCAGGAAATAGAATACAATAGCTTTAGATATTTTCTAAAGGAAATCTATCCAAGTGAATTTTCAAGTAGTTCTAGGTATTACAATGAGATAAGGGAGAGACAAAAGAGAAAGGTAAAGCCTATAGATAGATTTTACACGGAGATAAAATTAGACAGAGATATAAAACAGAAGATAAGCAGAAATATCAATTTTATATTCGAGAAAATACATGAAATACTAGATTTCGGTGTAAATGAGGGATACGATTTAATAGTCAATTACGACTTGAGCTGGGAGCTGAACTTACAGCAGGACGATCAAATTGGAATTTTACACAAAAACAACCAGTACATAAAGGTGACTTATAAACCGTATACAGAAGTCGTAAAATACAACATCGAGAGCATACTGTCAAATGTAAATCAAATAATGATTTTACTAGATAGAAACATGGAGGACGAGTGGATAGACAAGGAAAGTTAAATCTACAAATACGGAAAGTCAAAATTAAAGGATTTAGAGGAAATATCTATAACCTTAGAAAAGTTTCTAGAATACGAGGAGGACGATTTATTTTCGAGAATAGTGACTATCTCAAGCGATTTTAAAAACTTTTCGATTAAAGTAGTCCCTCTAAATTTAGCCGATTTATTTAGAGAAAATATACTTTCTACATTGACTAGTGGAATTTTTCTATCTGCTACTTTGAGTGTCGACAATAATATGGACTACTTTACAAATACCTTGGGAATCGACAAGGTAAACAACACTAAAAAAATTATAGATCCAATTTACGACTATAAAAATAGACTTGAGGTTGTAAAAGTAATCGATATGGGAGGATATAGAGACGAATATTTCATAGAAAATATGGCTTCTAATATAGAAAGATCTATCGAGGCTGCTAATTCAAACGTGCTATGCCTTTTCAACAGTAGGAGAAGACAAGAGAGTACATACGATATTTTAGTAGATAAATTGCACGAAAAAGATATAGAAGTATATATGAATAAAAAAGGAATTAAATCATTAAAAAATGTAGAAAATAAAAGTGTAGTTTTGGGATCTAAGGGCTGCTTTGAAGGCGTGGATGTGCCAGGGGATGGTCTAGTATGTGTGACTTTAGATAAAATGCCTAACTTAAACCCAAGAGATCCACTGTATTTTAGCATAATGGATAAGTTTAAAAGGACTTATTTTCAAGTAAACTATCCTCAGATGATAATAAAGGTAAAGCAAGCACTAGGTAGAATACTTAGAAGCAAGTATGATTACGGAGTATTTATAGTATTTGACATGGGCAACAACGACTATATAAACAAAAAGCTAGAACAAAATCTCCACGGCTGCAAAATAAGAAATATTAGAAGCTCTAATATTAAAAATTATATATATTATCATCTCAAAAAAAACAGAAAAGAGGTAATTGTAGAGCTAATAACAGATATATTAAAAAGTAAACCGATTAAATCAAATACCATGGATTTAGCAAGCTACTTAAATAGAGAGATAAAACAGAGATCTATAAAAGCAAATGTAAAATACTATGAAAATAAAAAAAAT
>NZ_JBJDXL010000245.1:0-4383 GCF_051866655.1 Intestinibacter sp. | reverse complement strand
AAATATATCCCCTCCGCAAACGGAGAGGATATTTTTTTAAACTTTCATATTTTCTTGAAAGCTTTTTTGCTTCCTATTCAATTTTTTCCTAAATATTTAATAGTTAGGTATTTAAGTACAATTTTATTTTATAATGTTGTGAGTATAAACATCAATACTTTTTTTACTGTTTGTAATATATTACCAAAATTATTACTATTATTTTTCTAAATATTTAATTTCTAATGCAATTTTTATCATTTATTTTAATTGTAAATACTGTTCAATTATTTTTTCGGCACATTTAATACCATCTACAGCTGCAGTTACTATTCCACCTGCATAACCTGCACCTTCACCACATGGATATAATTTCTCTACATTTACAGATTCTAGAGTTTCCTCATCCCTAACAATTCTTATAGGTGCTGATGATCTAGTTTCCACACCTGTTAAAACTGCATCATACATAGAAAATCCGTTTAATTTTTTGTCTAATTTGGGTAAGGCTTCCTTCATAGTTTCGCATACGAATTTAGGTAAACAATCTTTTAAATTAGCAAATGTATATCCTGGCTTGTAAGAAGGCTCTACTGTTCCTAACTCTGTAGATACTCTATCTTGTAAAAAATCTCCTACTAGCTGAACAGGAGCATTATAATTTCTACCTCCAAGCTCGTAAGCTAATTTTTCGTATTTTCTTTGGAACTCTACCCCTGCTAGTGGATGATCACTTCCGAAATCAGAAGGCTTTACATTTACTAAAAATGCGCTATTTGCGTTTTTCTTGTCTCTAGCATGCTCACTCATACCATTAGTTACAACTTCGCCTTCTTCAGATGCTGAAGCTATTACAGTTCCTCCTGGACACATGCAAAATGTATAAGCTGTTCTTCCATTAGATGTATGCTCTATTAGCTTGTAGTCTGCTGCACCTAATCTTTTGTGATTATAAAATTCTTTGTATTGTGATTTATTAATAAGAGTCTGAGGATGCTCTATTCTAGCACCTATAGCAAATGGTTTTTGAATTATTTTTACACCTTTTTCATACAGCATTTCGTACGTATCCCTTGCACTATGCCCGATAGCAAGTATAACTACATTAGTATCTATTGTCTCCTTGTCGTTTACTACTACAGATTTTATTTTTGAATTTTCTACGTTGATTTGGGTCACCTTTGCATCAAATTTTACACTGCCTCCAAGTCTTATTATTTCTTCTCTTATATTTTTTACGACATTTTTTAGTATATCTGTGCCTACATGCGGTTTGTTAGAGTATAAAATTTCGTCTGGAGCGCCAAAATTCACAAATTCCTCTAAAACCTTTCTACATCTGATATCCTTTATTCTAGTAGTAAGCTTTCCATCGGAAAAAGTTCCTGCTCCACCTTCTCCAAATTGAACGTTGGAATTGCTTTTAAACTTTCTATCAATCCAAAAATTATTTATATCATTTGTTCTGTTATCTACATCTAATCCTCTTTCAAGCATTATAGGCATATAACCTCTTTGAGCTAAAACTAGAGATGCAAATAATCCTGCTGGTCCACTTCCGACTACTACAGGTCTATGTTCTAATTTTTGCTCTCCAGAAGGCACTCCGATGTATTCTCTTTGTTTTATCTCTACAACATCCTTTAGTTTTTTCTTTAAAATCTTGCTTTCATTATTTACAACTACATCTACTGTATATACGAAATCTATCTTTCCTCTTTTTCTCGCGTCTATCGATTCTTTATATATATAATATTTTACTAATTCTTTTTCTTTTATTTTTAATTTTTTTAGTAAAGTGCTTTTTATCTTAGACTTGTCATCATCTATACTTAATTTGATATTAGACACTCTCAGCATAAAGATTTCCTCCTAAATTAATTCTTTTAATTGCCAATCAAAAATATAGCGAACTCTTAGAGTTCGCCTTTTATTTACTAATGTTTTTCACTTATAAGTCCTCTTATCACTTTCATGTTGTTAAATACTTTTTCTAAGAAGTTTTCAACTTCTTCGTTGTCTAAAAGAGTTATCTCTAATTCATCGCTATCTGATATATTTTTTGATTCACAATATGATTTTGCTATATTTATTAACTCTTCTTTGCTTTCTGAAGATAAGTTGTATTCCTTAAAATCAATTATTATATACTGTTTGATTTTTTCTTTGTTATTTTCATTATAACCAATTTCTATGTGATATATAACTCCAAATAAATTAGATGGATCTTCTTCTCCTTTATATATTGGTACTGCAGGATTTGATCTTATAAAATTAGTTGCTACTGCAATAGGATTTCCTAAAGTAAAACTCATAAATCTACCTCTTTCTCTATAATATACTTCTTATTTTAATATTTTATCATTTTTTTTATATATTAAAAGGCTTTTACCTAAATTTTATTATTTTATTTAAAATAAAAAGCCCCCTACAAAGTAGTATTTCCAATTTTAACTACTTTTATAGGGGGTATGGGAAAATTTTAACAAATCAGCAATTCTTTATATCTTTTACCCAGAGTTCTGATACTTATATTGTATTTTTTGGATATTTGTTCTTGTGTTACAGTTTCATCTATACTCTTTTTGACATAGTACTCAATAGCTGCTGCCCAACCATTTTCACTACCCTTATAATCTTTATAAGTCCTTTTAAATATTTCCCATGTCGATATACATTTTTCTTTGTATTCGCTCTCTACTTTGGAAATTAATACATCGTATACCTTGCAGTCTTCTCTGCTTATTTGATCTATATTCATTTTCGCAACTAAAGTATTTTCTATTTTTGATTCAATTTGTCCTACTTTTGAGATTGATATATTTTCTATTTTTGATTCGATTTGTTCAGCCTTGTACGTTGGTATGTTTTCTATTTTATTGGATAGTTTAGAATTTATATTTTTTATATTATTGTTTTTATTAGACGACTTTTTTTGTTTTATATCCTGCTTTTGTTTTCTCTCTTGTATTTGTTTAGTTATCTGTAATCTTTGTTTTAATTTTTCCTCTAATCTTTTACTTATTCGTTTTTTTGCACCTATATCTTTTGATGCTTTAGCTTTTCTAGCCATTACTTGTTTTCTTTGTTTATTCTCTTTTAAATTATTGTCTTGCTTTTCTATAATATTATTTTTTTGAGGTATATCTTGTACTACCTCTGTTATATTCTGTATCTCTATAACTTTTTCTTTATCTGTTTTTTCTTCTATATCCTCATCAGCTTGCTTTAAAATTGTTTTTTCTTCAATTTGCTTAACCATTGGTTTATTAAATACTTCTATAATTTCATTATCCACATCTTCTACAATTACCTCTTGTATTTCCTGTTTTTCTTTATTCATTGCAATATCGCATGCAATTTCCTTTACCTCTTCTTTGTAGAGATCTACTATATTTTTATACATAAATTTAATATTGTTTATTAAACACTGCTTCTTAGTTTTTACCTTCTTTTTAGTTTCTCTGTACCTATCTTCTATACGCTGTTTAATTTTATCCTTTGTATTTTCATCTATCTTACTTGTTTTATCTAAGAAAATTTTCGTATTGTCTATAGATACAATTCTCGCCAGTATGTAATCACCCACATCAAAAGCACTAAATAGCTCAATATCCTCTACATAGACATTCTGGTCTAACAGAATATCCTTTATTAGAATTTTATTAATGTCCTTTTCCTTTACTTGATATATACTCATATATGAATTTATAGTATTTTCAACTATTGATAGCTCATTTTTATTCAAAATATTTTTATTTCTATTAAAATAATCCATCATTATGCTAGTTTGTTTATTATATTTATAATTTGTTAAATAATATACGTTTGTTATATTTTCTAGTACGTAATTATTAATTCCAAATTCTACTTCAAATTTATTTTTATAGTCTTTGTATTCTTCTCTATTAGAAAATTCTATTACTTTTTGAATTACACCTTCAAATTTTTTTCTTCCGTTTACTACTCTATTTTTAGCAATTTCTCTAGCTTCATCTTTTGCCAAACAGCACTTTTTATATTTTTTTCCACTTCCACATGGACAAAGATCATTTCTTCCTACCAAATTAAATCCCCCTTTTCTTTTCTATAATTAAATAAATTTTCTATAAAAATGAGCTGTTTTCCTTTTAGATTTTCGTATAATTGTACTACATTTTCTTTTATTGATTTCCAATTATATACATATATCAATTTATTATTTTATTAATCGACTTTAAATACCATTGTACAATTTACTTTTTCACTCTTACCATTTTCTCCTTCGTAATTTTCTATTTTTATAGCATCTATAGAATTTTCCAAATTTAAGTCCTTTAGTTTCGTATCTAATTTAAGAATATTTTCTAAAGTCGATGAAATACTCAACTCTAATAAAACAGTCTCTGAATTTTCTACTTGCTC
>NZ_JBJDXL010000244.1:0-4412 GCF_051866655.1 Intestinibacter sp. | reverse complement strand
ATTCATGTGTCGCATCTGTAGGTGAGGTTATACAAAGTCACGTAGCTACGTTTGCAGCAGAATTTTCAAACGTCAGCAGCACTGTAGTAGATGTAAAATCATTTTTCAACAATGCAGTAGAGATGACTAAGCAAATAGAAAATATTATTTTCTAAGAATATGTTATAAAAATATGAGGTACGAGCAAAATAGTATTAAATACTTTATTTTCTCTTACCTCTTTTAAAATACATATTTTTTAAAATAAAATTATATATCTTTAGAACTAGGGAGTAACTAAAAACAACAAAATAATAAAAACTAACAAAAGTCTAAGGGACAATTCACACCTCCTGAGCTATTTATATATAATATTATTTAAAATGAAAAATATAACAAATAATCAATAATTAATAGAGTAATTTATGGTATAATTTTATGAAGGTTATTTTTCACAGGCAGGAGGGATTTAGATGTCAGATGATAGAATAATAGATTTTAACGAGCTAAAAAATAAAGTCAAAGAAACTGACATAGACAAATTTGAAAATTATATGTATAATCTTTACTTTTCGGTGGCAGACGGAAGCATGACTATGTCTGAGTTTACATCAAAAATATACGATTATATGAGAGAAAACAATATATCTAATGAAAAATTTATGAATATACAAAAGAAATTACTAGAAAGATATGGAGTAGACGAAGCCGAAATAGAGAGACAGCTAAAAAGCATGGGCATAAATCCAAATGACTTAAACAGCATGGGTTCTATGAACATAAACGATATAAGAAATTATACTATGAATGCAAATAACAACAGCAGTCAGGAGCCTAAGATAGAGGTAGTTCCTAAAGACGATGTAAAAGAGACAATTGTAAAGAATTCAGATTTTTACAATAAATTTTCACAAAGACTTGAATACGATAGTTTCATAATAAGCTACCTAAAAAACGACGTAAACGACCTTAAAATCGTAATAAACAAAGAAAATGTAACATTGATGAGTGAAGGAAACATAAACCTTGTCGACTCACAGCTAAATGAATTTTTACTAGATTACAAAAACATGATAGGCAAGAAGATGAAGGTTAAAATCTGTGAAAACTGCAAAGAATACGATTATTAAAGATAAAACGACGAGGGTGATTTGCTCTCGTCGTCTCGATTTTTTAAGAGAAAGAAGGCCTACAAAATAGAACAAAATCTATTTTATAGGCCTTCTCCCTTTTGAAGTGTGTGTTTTTAGTTATTTATAATGAAAATTTTTTAATTAGCTTAACACCATTTTGAACCATACTATTCAAAAATACTATATTCAAAAGATCTCCTGGATGAACAAATGGTATATCATAGGTATCTACCAAATTCATAGGGACTACGATGTTTTTGTTAATATTTTTTTCATTAAAATAAGCCTTTAGAGTCACTGCAAATTGATATATACATATATCTGTACAGTCACCAACAACCACCACATTATCTATATCGTCCAATATATTAACATCCATAGCAAAGAATCCATTTGTAGAATTTTTTGGTATGATTTCAAGGTTCTTGATATCTAAAAGCTCGTCTACCACCTTGCATTCTTCAGTATCTACTAGACAGTGGGCAGGGTAGCTATTTAATTCTACAGAATTCTTATCGTGAGTATCTGTAAAGGCTATAATTTTGTTTAACTTTTCCTCCAAAGGTTTTACAAATTCATAGATAGGAGTTATAAGAGATTTTATCCTATCAGAATATAGAGCTCCTTCTTTGGCAAATCCGTTGTTTATATCTACTATAAATAAAGCAGTTTTACTTAAGTCGTAGTCAGCTAAATTTTCAATAGGTAAATTATCTAAGTTTTTTTGTAAAACTTCAAATTCCTTAATTATGTTATCCATTTGTAACCTCCACATTAATTTAATAAAATTGTATAATTTTCTTTTAAATATGTCAATAGGTATTGCTAATTTATTGTATTAATTGTTTAATATTATAGTATTTTTACAATTGTAATAGTCGTTTTCAAAAGTTAATCATTGACAATAGTATTTATTATCTTAGGGTAGTTTGTAAAAATACCGTCTACCTTGAACTTTATGAGCTTTCTCATTATAGTTATAGAATTGACAGTGTAAACCTGTACCAAAATATTCTTTTTATGAGCTTCATCTACAAATTCCTTGTTTACTAGATCGTAAGAAGGATGTATATAAGTGCATTTGCAGTCCTTGCATGTCTTTAGTGCTTTTTTTAAGCCGCCGCGCTTAAATGTAAGGGCGCTTACTAAATATGCAGTTTTGATTTTGCTATTTAGCTTGTTCAATTTTTTTAAGCTTTTTACATTGAAAGTTGATATTACGACTCTCTTTTCCATTTTGTATTTTTTGACTAATGCCACAACGTCCTTTTCAATGTTTTTATAAGCTATTTTATTGTTTTTTAATTCTATATTCAGATTTAAATTTGTAGGCTCTATTAATTCTAAGACCTCCTCCAAAGTAGGGATTTTGCACTCTGGATTGTCTTTATATTCCTCGTCCTTTATAGTAAGTTCCTTTATTTGTTCAAGAGTTAATTTTTTTATATATCCATTTCCTTCAAACATTCTGTCTACAGTTTCGTCGTGGTGGACTACTAAAACGCCGTCTTTAGTTTTGTGGACGTCTAGTTCAATTCCATAGACACCTAAGTCTAGAGCTTTTTTAAAAGCGCATATAGTGTTTTCTGGGAAAAAACCACTATTGCCCCTGTGAGCGTATATATTCATATTATTCCTCCTCATAAACCTTGCTAGTTGCTTTGATTAACTGTTTTATGTCTTAATGAGTATAAACCTTGGTAGTATTTAGCTGTTCCAGTTAGCTATTTCCTCAGCTAGGTTGTTTAAGTACTCCCAACGTTCGTATTTTATCTGTAATTCTTCCTCTAGTTTGGTTTTTTCGTTTATTATTTCTTGTAATTTTGTAAAATCTGTTGCAAATTTTGCAGTATCTTCTTCTAAAGCTGCTATTTTGTTTTCTATTTTTTCTATATCTTCATCTATAGTGTCGAATTCTCTCTGTTCGTTGTAAGAGAATTTAGGTTTGTTTTTAGCCTTAGGCTTTTCCTTTTTAGGAGCTTGAGGTTTTTCTACCTTTTCTTCCTCGAATTCTTCAAATTCTATGTTTTCTTCTTCTCTGTAATTTAAGTAATCGCTGTAGTTGCCTGTGTATATATGGATATTTCCGCGGCCTTCGTATGCAAAGATCTTGTTGCAGACTCTATCAAGGAAGTATCTATCATGGGAAACACAGATAATTACACCGTTAAAATCATCTAGATAATCCTCTAAACGGCTTAAAGTATCTATATCCAAGTCATTAGTAGGCTCGTCTAGTAAAAGTACATTAGGAGCCATCATAAGAACTCTAAGCAGTTGGAGTCTTCTTTTTTCGCCACCAGATAGATTTCTAATATGAGTGTACTGTAAAGTCCCGTTAAACAGGAATTTTTCACACATTTGTGAAGCAGTTATTTTGTATCCATCTGCAGTAGTTATATAGTCGCTTTCTTCCTTTATATAGTCGATTGCCCTCATATCAGGGTGCATTTTAGATGTATCTTGGTTGAAGCAGCCTATTTTTACAGTTTCACCTATAGAAATAGTACCGCTGTCTGGTTTAATTTCTCCGTTTAAAAGTCTTATCAAGGTAGATTTACCAAGTCCGTTTCTGCCGACTATACCGATTCTATCTGTACGAGCTAGAGTGTAGTCTAGGTCGTCTATATATGTTCTTCCGTCGAAGGATTTAGATAGATGCTCTATTTCTATTATTTTTTTGCCAAGTCTGCTGCTTCCTACAGATATTTCAAGCTTGTCTTCAGGTACGTAGACAGTTTTATTTGATAGCTCGTCAAATCTTTGAAGTCTCGCCTTTTGCTTTGTAGTTCTGGCTTGGGCACCGCGTCTTACCCATGCTAGCTCTTTTCTAAGTAGGTTTTGGCGTTTTGCTTCAAGTGATTCAGCGAGCTGAAGTCTAGCCATTTTTTTCTCTAGAAATACAGAGTAATTTCCTTCATAGCTGTATAGGGCTCCTTTATCTAATTCTAGTATTCTATTAGTCACACGATCTAGGAAATATCTATCATGTGTAATCATCAGGATAGATCCCTTAAAGGAATTTAAATATGTTTCTAGCCAATCGATTGTGTCGTTGTCTAGGTGGTTTGTAGGTTCGTCTAAAACAAGTAGCTCACAAGGAGTTATAAGTGCAGAGGCTAGAGAGACTCTTTTTCTCTGTCCACCTGAAAGCTCCTCTACCTTTTGGTCGAAATCTGTGATTCCAAGCTTAGTCAAGACAGTTTTTGCACTGCTCTCTAAATCCCAAAGGTTTAGCGCATCCATTTTTTCCTGTAATTTTAGGAGTTTTTCGTTTAGCTTTTCGTCGTAGGATTTGTT
>NZ_JBJDXL010000243.1:0-4432 GCF_051866655.1 Intestinibacter sp. | reverse complement strand
TATTTCAAAAATTACAAGCCGATAGAAGTATTTAAATGCAAAGGTATAGAAGAGGCTCTAAATATATGCGAAGAAAACAAAGAAAAAGACATCTGGTCTTATTTTGAAATAACGACAGAAGAGGTAATAAGCCAAAATGATATAAAAGCTATGAAGAGCTTGCTAAATGATATTATAGAAATCAAACCTATAATAAATAGCAATTATGAATACGAGCATATAGACATGAGGGAAAAGACAATGAAGGAATTATTCATTGAATACTATAAATTTAGAAATAAAGTAGAGCCTAAGGGCGAGCTATTGGATTTATTTTTACATATTGTTGAAGAAGAGGGTGAAGATTAATTGAGACCGATTAGATTAGAGATAAGTGGGTTAAATAGTTATATAGAAAAGCAGGTTATAGACTTTGAGGAATTGACTTCTAGAGGACTGTTTGGTATTTTTGGAAAAACTGGAAGTGGTAAATCGACTATACTAGATGCGATTACTATAGCCATGTATGGAAATATATCTAGAGATACAAATGAATATATAAATACAGCCTGCAATAGAGCTGTAATAAGATATGTATTTGAAATAGGAAATAAGCACAATAAAAAGAGATACGAGGTAGAGAGAATTTTAAATAGAAATAAATCAGGTTCAGCTAATTCGTACAGTGCTACACTAGTTGAAATACACAACGATGGAAATAAAACAGTTATAGCAGAGAAAAAGACTCAAGTAGACAAGGCTATTGTCGATATAGTAGGTCTTACTTCATCTGATTTTACTAGATCAGTAGTCTTGCCACAGGGTAAATTCAGTGAATTTCTACAATTAGACGATAGCAAGAGAAGAGAAATGCTTGAGAGAATTTTCAACCTTGAAAAATACGGAAAGTCTTTAACTGAAAAGGTTAAGAAGAGAAGAGATTCAAAGATTGTAGAAATCGAGGTTTTAGAAAATAGCCTTTTACAATATGAAGGAACTACTCAAGAGGTATTTGATGAAACATATAAGGCTTTGACAGAGCTTCAAGCTAATTCTAGAAATAAAAAAAGAGAATTAGAGGATACAGAGAAGAAATACAACGAATATAGAGAAGTTATAGGATATCAACAATCCTTAGAGGAAAAGGAAAATAGAAAAGCTAAATTAGATCAAAAGACTGGCGAAATAGAAGCAAGCAAGGTTAAAATCGAACGCTCAGGACATGCAAAGATAGTAGATCCTCATATAAGAAATGTACAGGATTTTGAAAAATCTATATCTGAGTACAGCTTAGCACTTGAAAATTTAAATCGCGAATTTACAGCTTCTAACAGAGAATATGAATCTACTAAAGTAAGATATGAACAGGCTCAAAAAGAAAAGGACAGCAAGCTAGAAGGCTTGATAGCGAGCAAGCAAAAATTTGAGAGAGCTATAATAATAGAAAACCAAATAAAAGAAGTATTATCTGAAATAGAAGCGTTAAAAGCAAAGATTTATGATTTTGATAGGGAAAAATCTTCATTAAATAGAGAAATAAATGGACTAGACGATCAAAATTCTAAAATAAATAGTTCAATAAAAGAAAATGAAAATAAAATATCTTCATTGAAGACAAGTGAAGATTTTAAAGAAAAGGTATATAAGGCTTTTGAGGTTGAAAGGGAATACTTGAGAGTTAAGAAGGAATTTGAAGAAAACAAACAAAATATACCAGTTTTATCTAAGGAATTAGAAGATTTAAAAAGCAAATTTAGCTATATGCAAAATTCAACTAAAGATGCAAAGCTTAAGTTAAAAAATACAAATGAAAAATACGATATATTAGTTTCAAAATGTCCAGGAACTAACGATGAGATAGTTTTAAAATCAAATAAGGCTCTGACTTTAAAATCTCTATACGATAAAACAGTGCAAAATGAAAATAAACTAACTCAGCTTCAAGAAAAATTGAACAAAGACAAAGAGGAAAAATATAAAGTAGATAGAGAGATAAAATCGCTAAAGGAATCTATAGAAAAATATAAAAATGAAAAATCTAGCTTAGAAAAAGATTTAAACGAACAAAAATTCTTAAACTTAGCAAATGAATTAAAAAGCGGGCTACAAGATGGAAGTCCATGTCCAGTATGTGGTTCTCTTCATCATCCAGATTCACATGTAGTAAACAACAACGAAAAAATAAAATACATAGAATCTCAAATTATAAAGGTTGAAGAAAAAATAAATGCTCAAAGTAAAAAATACGACGAGGCTATAAGAGTACAAAGTAAGTTAACTAGTACGATAAGCATGACTGAAGAATCAATATCAGAGGTGAAATCTGAAATTGGCGATTTAAAATCAATAGATTTGAATAAGGATTTAAATATTTTATCGAAGGAAGTAATATCCTTAAGAGAAAAAATTGAAGACTGGACAAAAACAAAGGAAAATTTAGAAAAAGAAATAAAAGAACTAGAAGAAATAAAAAATAAAAAGGAAAAAGAAGAGATAGAATTAAATAAAGATATCGTAAATAAAAGCGACAATTTAAAATCTCTAAAAGAAAGCGTAGAAAAAATAAATAAAAACTACGATTCACTAAAACAACAGTATTTATATATGATATCTAATTTAAAAATAGAAAACCTAAAAGAAAAGGTAGAAGAGATAAATAAAAATTCTAGAATTATAGAGGAAATAGACCAAAAGAACGCAGCTTTAAAAGATAAAAAAGAAGCTATAGAGTTGAATTTAAAGCAAAAAAGAGATTTATTTACACAAATAGATAAAAATATATCTAATTTAAACAAAGAAAATGAAAGCAATTTAAAGAACAAAGCTCAAAAAGAAGCTGAATTCAATTCTATAACAAAGGGTCAAAATCCAAAATACCTTTTAGATAATATAATAGACGAAATAAATAGAATAACTTCAACAGAGGCGAAATTAAGAGTTCAAGTTGAGGATGAAAAATACAAAAATGAAAAGCTAAAATCAAAAATAAGTGAAGTAAAAGGTAAATTAGAAGAATCACAAATCAAATACAAGTCTTCAAAGGCGACTTTAAACGAGCTTTTATTTGAATATAAATTTGAAAGCATTTACGCCGTAAAAAATTCACTTATAGATGAAGAGGAAAGAGAACGACTAAAGGATGAAATAGAGTTTTTCGAAAAAGAAGAAAAAGCTATATCATTGGAAATCCAAAATTTAAAAGCGAAATTAAATGGCAGAACTGTAGATATAAACGAGTTTTTAGATTTAGAAAAAAATAAATACAGACTGAGCGACGAAATAGACAAAATAACTAAAGAAATAGGAGCAAAGCAAAATGAAGTCATGACACTAGAGAAGAATTTAAAGAAGGTCAAAGAGCTTCAAAAGCAGTTAGATCAATCTAAGCACAATTTAGGTTTATTAAAGGAAATTGAAAAGCTACTTCAAGGAAAGAGATTTGTGGAATTCGTAGCAAAAAATCAACTTGAATATATAGTCATAGAAGCTTCCAAGAGATTAGATCAAATGACAAAGGGAAGATACGTATTAGAAATAGACGACAATTTGAATTTTGTTATGAGAGATAATTATAACGGCGGTTTGAGAAGAGGTATAAAAACTCTATCAGGAGGAGAAACCTTCTTGACATCACTAGCTCTAGCACTCTCATTATCATCTCAAATACAGCTTAAGGGAAGTGCACCACTTGAATTTTTCTTCTTAGATGAAGGATTTGGCTCATTAGACAATGAGCTTTTAGATGTAGTAATGGAATCTTTAGAAAAGCTTCACAATGAAAAATTGAGTGTCGGAATAATAAGCCACGTCGATGAGCTTAAAAACCGAGTTCCAGTTAAGCTTATAGTCACTCCTAATGATGGAGGTAGTGGTTCTAAGATAAATATAGAATATAGTTAAAAAACAAGGCATCTATAGATGGATATCGTAGATGCCTTTTAAAATAGAAAATTTACTGTTTTTTTGTCTATTTTTGTATCATATTGTATAATTTTTCATATTATATATTAAGAAAAATTTAAAAAGTTTTTCTTAACTCCCCTGTTGATAGAAACGGATAAAAAATTTAAAAATTTTATTAATAAAATGTATATATATTAGAACTTTAGGCAAGAATTATATATGAGAGCGGAAATTATATATATATCTCTCCCCCTAATAAGTATATATCTTTGGGCATCTACAATTTTTCCCCCTTGTAGGTGCCTCTTTTTTTGCACAAACATTTGTTCTTATATAATATTGACTTTTAAAAAATATATTGTAATATTATATATACTACTATATATAATATTATTTAAAAATAAATAATAAAATATTGAAAGGAGTTAAATTTATGAAAGTAGATATAAAAGGTAGAATTGAAAAGATGAATTTACCAAAGGATAAATGTTTTTTGCCATTATATGAAAGTATAGTCAACTCTTTTCAATCAATTGAAGAGTTAGAAGAT
>NZ_JBJDXL010000242.1:0-4436 GCF_051866655.1 Intestinibacter sp. | reverse complement strand
TTTGGCTCTAAGCAATGGAAACTTATCTTTGTTCGGCAATAAGGATATGAATTCATCGGATAATAGTTTATTAATAAATAAAAAACAAAATAAAAATTCAGCATCAAAAAGAAAAAATGAAAATGATGAAGGTCGAAAAAGTAATTTATCTAATACAAAAGGTAAAAAAATAAGAAAGATAAAAAAGATAAAGAAAAATTCAAAATCTAAATCTCAAAACAAAAAAAATACCTTAAACTACAATATAGAAGATGTAAAAAAAGGTATAAAGCTGATGGATTTGAGCGAAGAGGATTTAGATAGAGGAATGGAAATAATCACTAGAACTAAAAAATACATGTCTCCAGATGAACGAAAAATGCTTATAAAAATGGAGAGCATATTAGATTTAGTAAAAGGTATAAAAAAATTAAACGATGTGGATATACTAGAGAAGGAAGATGAAAGTGAATTTTTCAGAAGTATGGATGAAGAGGATAAAAAAAATATGATGATTAAAGAGATTTTAGAAGTATTTCCAGAGAAGAGAAAGGAATCTATAGAAAAAGCTATAGATATGAAAAAGAAAATAGATTTGTTTGCAGAATTGTTTTTACCTGAAAGCGATGAGGAGGGTGGATTTTCATTGAGTTCTCTAGCTGATATAGGAAATTTAGGAAGTACAAGTAATATTAAATTATTGGGAAGTCTTCTAAGAGGAGATGATTTAGAAGCTACAGATGAGGATGAATATAATTACGACGATACTCAATATTATGAAGAGGATGATAACGAAAATGAATAGCTGATTAGTTGAGAATTTCAATCGTAAAGCAAATATAGAATATTAAATTATATTTACATAGAAAATCTCAAAAAATGCTTTTGAAAAATTTTCTAAAATTACCACAGAAAAAGACTTTAAATTATTTTAGTTTTGTTATATAATAAGTATATGAAAATCCTGAGGCATACGAGTGGTTACCTTTAAATTCAACCGACAAAAATTTTACGGGAGACATACGTTAGATAGCGGAGTGATTGCATCTTATATTTATATAAGAAATTGGAACCTATTTACAGGTCACCCACCTGGGAGGATTCTCGGGACTGAATTTGCAGGGCCTACGGTGTTTTGGGATTTTGTTTTTTTAATGAAATCTCTGAGCTAGACATTATTGTCTAGCTTTTTTTAATTTAAAAACGATGTTAGATAATTTGTTTTATTGAGAACAAAAGATAAAAAATTTGCATATTATTTATTATATTATATGAAAACGAGTCATATAATATATATACACTATTAGGGGGACGTAAATATGCAAGATCTTAAAAAGAGTAAAAGAAGAATGAATGCAAACCAAATGACAAATGCATTTTTGTCAAATGAAGAAGCTATGGATAAAGACATATGTGATGATTTATCAAGAGGTTGTAATAAATCTAATAACAATTGCCCAAAACCTTGTCCAAAAGAATGTGAGCAACACAACCCATGCAAACAATCTAATTCACATTCACATGACCATGACTGTCATCATGACTGCCATAATCACAAATGTGAACCTTGCCAACTTGAAACAGGTATGGATTGTGTGAAAAATCCTTGTTCAAATGATCAGTGTTGTTCACCTTTGAATTTATCTAGATTTAATACTGCAAATGCAGTGCCTTTTGCAATAGAAACCAACAGAGTTTTTGATACTATGCAATTCCAAATTTTCCAAGATGCGAGCGCTTCTGATGGATCACAATTGTATTTCATATACGATGTAGAAAATGTAAATGGAAATATTCCAACAGGGGGATTTGTATCAGTAAAAATCGATGAAGTATGCTTTGATTTTTCAGAAATAGAAATAACACCAGGAAACGTAACTTTAGAAGGATTTACAGTACATCCTGTAGAGCCTGAAGAAACATTATGTGAATCTACTTTTGAATCATTTGTATGTGGTGAGAGAAATTCATTCTGTTGTGCTCAAGGAAGAGGTACTCCATCTAAATTTAGAGAAAGAGGACTACAAGTAGAAGTAAGCGATTTAGTTTTAACATTGAGAGGACATTGTGGATGTACACAAGTTACAATAAGCGCTATACCAGCATTTATGGATTCTCAAGGAAATTTAGTTCAATGCAGCTGTGTTGGATTTAGATTTAATACTTTAGCTGCTCCTATTTGTATACCATCAAGTGGAATGGGAATTACTTTAAGACAAAATTATCAAACAAAATTATCTGTAAGCTGTGTAAGCAATGCAAATGTACAAAAAAATTGTGTAGAAGGAAAAGCAAATTATACAGTAAATATACCAGGTGGTATAGATTTAATTCTTTGTGTACAAGAAATAGTAAGTATATTAAGAGGAGAACAAATAGTAGTATTAGGATCTTCTACTCCTATAACACCAAGAATTGTAGATACATTCTCTAGAGTTTGTGATTTTACATCTTGTGGAGAAGAATCTACATCAAATCAAAATAACAATAGTCACAGTGGCTGTGGATGTGGATGCAATAGATAATATTTGGAAAATAATTTTAGATTAAATTTAAGAGGTCTTCTATTGAGACCTCTTTTTATGGTTTTGAAAAATTTAAAATCCTAAAAATGAAATTTCGCCATTTGTTATAAACAAGTTAGAATTATTATATGATAAATCCTCCTTGTAATTAGATAAAAATTTACTTCTTAGAAATTCTAAATAAACGCTATTTTCATCTAAAATTGGTTCACTCCATGAAAATCCATTATCTGTAGAATAGCAAGTGTACAATTTATTTAAGTGAATCCACATTAAAATCAGTTTATTTTCATCTACAGTAAATGATGGATACATAAAAATAGAGTATTTAGCAATATCTGTCGACATAGAGCTTTTGAATAAGTTGTTCTCGATAATGCCTCTTATATATTCGATACAGTAGGTGTTGTTGGCCTCGTAACAGTACGTGATATGTACAAAATTATCTTTTACAATTACATCCATATATAGCTTATTTCTTTTAGTATCGGTAATTTGAATGGGATTAGACCATGTATGGCTTAAATTATCGAATATACAACAGAAAAGTTCTTCTGCATTATCTACCATATTAAAATAAAAAATAATTGGTAAGTCTTCGATAAATACAACTTTGTACTCGTTTAAAATAAGGTGATTTATAAAATCAATTTTTTGCTCGTGCCAAGAATTATTTTCTTTATACATATGAAATAGAGCAGTAGTATTGCTTTCCTGAATTTCATATACGTAATAGAAAAGATGGCTAGTTTTGTCTATCTCCTTAAAATACGGATAGCACATTCTAAATTTCTGAAAGTCGAATTTTAAAGTATCTTCTATAGAAAAGCTATAGCTATTTTTACAGCATTTTATTATTTTCAAGTTGTCAAAGCAAAGTACACCGTAAATATTGTCCTCTTCATCTATAGAGAAGCTGAACATCGTAAAATCCTTTATATAATCTTCTAGTATATTTATTTTTTTTATTAGATTGCTGTAAGCGTCGTAATATTTGTAAAAAAGACCATTTTCGCAGTAAAAATAGAAAATTTCTTTATCTGATCGTCTAATTGTATATGAATAATCGTTTATAAAGCTCATAAAATCTCTCCTCGAAAAATTTTTCAATATATCTAACTTATGGAGCCGAGTTTTTTTAATGAAGTAATTAGAGATATTGTATGTAGTAAAGTGGTAAATACGGCTACAGCAGTTACCACGTATATATAAGCGTATATATTTAGGCCTGGAATAGGCAGTAAAAAATACAGGCAAATTAATTGAATTACTGCTCCTAAGATGTTATTAAAGCTAGAAATAAGTTCCTTTTTAATTCCATGTAATATAGCCGATAAAGTTTGATTTAGAGATAAAAAAATAGGTGCTAAAAACATCGCTTTCAAGTAAATGCCAGCAGTTTCATTTTTAAATACTAAATTACATAATGGAGAACCAAAAAAGTAAAAAAGCAAAGAACAGGATATTCCAAAAAACAATGTCAGTCCTATTGAAAAAACAATTTTTTTAATCAAATTTTTATTGCTTTTTAGCGCTACCTCTCCAGAAATGCTTGGAATTAAATTTACAACTAGAGCCGATCCAATAGAAAACGGCAAATAAACAAATGGCATTACCATACCGCTTATAATACCGTAAGCACCTAATGCCTCAGAATAAGTCATATTAGCTAAAATCAACCTAGAGGGTATCATAATAGAGCTTATAGATTGTAATAAAATACTGGACATTCTATTACATGTTATTGGAACTGCTCTTTTTAAAGTATCTATAGATGCTTTTTTGAAATCTTTTATATCTATAATGTATTTATTGTAGATATTGGAATCTCTGTATAGATTTATAGTTATAAATATTATATTTACTGTTTCTCCTATTGATATAGCCAAAAGAGCGCTATAGCAAATTAACCCTTCATTTTTTATGTAGTAA
>NZ_JBJDXL010000241.1:0-4453 GCF_051866655.1 Intestinibacter sp. | reverse complement strand
CCATCTAATATTTCTTTTTTAAACGTCCACACAGTTCCATCTGGCAAGCAAAAAGATGGCTGGTTTCCTTCAGATAATCGCTCGACATTTTGCAAATTCTTGCCATGAGATAATATCTCCCAACAAAGATTTGCATTTTGCAGATCAGTCCCAATAATCTGGTAACATAGCTCATCCATACGATGATTCATAAGTACAACCACGCCATCAGGACGGGCAAAGCAGAGTCCCGTTGTCAAATGGTCGATACTCTCCTTGATTGACGAGCTTGTAATAGAATGACTGCGATAATCATATTCTCTTATAATTATAAATGCAAGATAGCTAGCAATAGCAAGCATCAATAAAAGTAGAAAAACTACGGGTATTTCAATTATCCATTTACTGTAAGGTGACATAATTAAGCCTTCACGGAAAATTGCAGCGAGGAGAGCTGTTACTGCTAAACACAATATACTACAGCAAGGCACTAGTATTTTAGGAAGTAATTTATCTCTTCCATAAACTATTGAAATACAGTACATACTAGTACAAATCAAAATAAAAAATGTAGTAATTATCAATGCTCTTGGTTCTGGATTCAGCTCATAAAAACTCATTATACTTCACCTCCTCTAGAAATAAACACATCTATCATAACATCCTCGTCCTGTATTTCATAATCGATAATACCTTCAGAAAGTGCAAGCTCAGAAATGATTTCTTCTACAATTTTCTGATTGCATCCAATCTGAATACGAAGACTGATATCGCCTGTATTACATGACAACCTTATAAGCATTGCATTCATATCATATAATAGTGCTTCCACAATTTTTTCATAAAGGTCATAAACAGCAACTGCATTTTTCAATGGGACAGTTCCATCACAATCGCTGTCAAGTGAAGTTATAATATCACACAAGTTCAGATTATCCAAAGACTCTCTGACACAATACTCTAGCTCCTTTGCCGAAATCTCATAGCCTTCCTCACCTAACAAAAGCAGATTGCCACGGCGTTTGATATATGCACCCATCACACAGATTTTTGATATTAGGCTTTGGGCAATCTCAGGCTTATTATCTGCTTGCTTTAAATATTCTCTTACTTTAGAAAGCTGTGGTGAAACCTCCTTCGCGATACGGTCATAAAGCTTGCTCTTTTCCTCTGCCTTTATTTTTTGCTTTTTCAACTCCACCTCTGCTTTAAGTAGCTCGTTGTTTTCACTGAGCTGTTCTTGTATTTCCTGAAGCTCCTCCTGTAAATCAACGATTGTACTTATATCATCGCACCAAAGAACATGTCCTCCCGAAATCCTTTTGCTGTGGAGGATAGAATTATCATATTTAACAGGCTCTATTTCCGCACTTCTCATGAGTTTCTCACTAATAGGTTGTGATGAGCTAGATGTGAAGCGAGGTTTATAATTATCGTCGACAATTTGTGCCGCCACAGTAGATATTGTAAATAACTCTTTATAGTTGCTGTTTGAAGGAATCAGTCCACTTTGAATTGCACTTTCAATGAGCAAAACTATAATTATACAGTCTATCGCTGTTACATCACATTTTATTCTCATCCAAGCATAAAGCACCCAAAATACTATTGCCCCTGCTATAACAAAACAAGGCATACTCTTCAAAGGACTATTGCCCGGTGTACGGCTTTTTTTCAAAAGCATCACTACAAAATAAATGCTGAGAAAAATTATCCATGCCATCGTAATAAAATAAATGATTCCATATTCATAAACATTATAATCGATATCTTTTCCCACTGGAAAATAAAATAACATCTGATGAAGGTCATTAGTAAAAATACAAAGAAGCAAAAGAACTGCAGGGATAAACAGATAATTCATCCAGCTCGGTGTTTTGTAATTCTCCGGTTTTCCTATATAACTTATAACAAAAACGCCAAGCAACGGGATAAATATCATAGGTATATAATATGAGTACCAACAATAACGTCCTATCATAGTGTCTGTTTTCCCTATAAACTCCCATTTACATAAACGGACAGTCAACCAAAAAAGCATCATCACACCGACAGATACTAGAATCTGACGAATCTGTTTTTTCATAATTCGTCTATTCAAAGACACACACCATGCCATAACTAACGATATATGAATTACATTGCGAATTAGAATAAGTAGAATCAGCTTCAGTGGATCTTTCGTATGGATAAATGTATTATATCTACAAAGATATGCAATTAGTAAAAGTAGTGAAACACCGATAGAATACATGATTAATTTTTTTTGTGTCTTTTGCATATTTTCCCCTGCCCCCTGTATTTTTATTTATCTTCACCTTGATGATGAGCTTATACTTCCATTGTAATTATATTTAACAACTTTGTGATAGTGCTTTTTTGTAATTACTGCGCATTTGCTTATAATATTAAAAATCTCATCATTGTTATAAAAAGCGCTATAAAAATTATAATAAATAAAATTCCACATAAAGCCTTTCCAGTTTCTTTATTTTTTATCCTATAAATTAATGCCCTTACTAATATTAAACCTATTATTAAATAAGCAAATAACACTGTTAAATACCCCAAAATCTTTACAAATTCTTGAGTTCCTAATATATTATTTAGAATAGGAAAAATAATAGCCAAAATAATTGAAACGGCTATATATATTACAATTATTTTCTTGATTGTATTTAATTCTTTAAATTTTTTCATATCAAAATTCCTCCCTATAAAACAGATTATTATCATTTCTCATCCTGATCATAAAGACACAGTTTTTTCCAATTATTAGCTTTAATATTCTCATATTTCAGAGATTGCTCTGTCCCCTCTTTCACTGCCAGTTTTTGAACAGCAGAATATCCAATCGACGCGTATTTCTCCTCTTCCAAATGCATAACTGAACCAGCATGAAAAATCGATAAAACAGAGTATGGGATGCCACTATGCTTATGAATGCAAATTTTCTGTATTATACCATAAGGTGCATCATCTACTGTCACCTCAAATAATGGGACTAGATTCTGTGCAAAATCCTCCTCATCCTGATAAGGAATTCCTATAAATTTCATCTTTTTTTCATCAAATTTCCAGTGAATCTCTGCCCAGTCATTACCTATCAATTTCAGAAAATCTAAACACGATTCAATATATTTTTGCATCTGCTCTCCACGAATATCATAAACTTTAGCCAGCGACTGAATGGCAACTTCCCACCATTCCTTCCTTGAATCATAAACTGCTTTATATTTAGCATGAGGATTAGTTCGATATATCCACTTGCCATCAACTACTTTATCCTCTACGAACTTCCATTTACTCTCCAATTTTTTGCGGTTTGTCAGCTCATAATTTTGTCCCCATCTTTCTGCGATGAGCTTGAGTAAATACCAACGAAATTCTTCTGCATCATGGCTCGAAAAAAGCTTCACATATCCACTACTTCTTTCTCTAGGTTCATCTGCAAAATATTCTTTATTTACTGAATCGTATCCATATATCATCGGCAAAATATATGGTCTTTTTATAAAATCTTCTGATATTCCCATTTGAGTGATATCTTTGTCTAGTTGTTTTGAAATTGGGCCACAGCAAGAAAATACAGATAACTTCTCAGATTTTTCTGCCTCTACAGTTTTTTTAGTCATCTGCGAAACATTTTTTCTTTTCTTTTTATTAAATTTTATCCACATAATGCTCCTCCTTTCAGATTCAATGTGATTATGTAATTATTATATTATTCTTTATTATATCTAACAATTTAATTTCTTTTTCTATTTTTACGCTTTAGCTCTTGAATCAATTCCTCAGGCAAGCTTAGATATTCAAAAGCACCAAAGTCATATTGAGGTTCACTATATATATTATACTTATCAAGATTTTTAGATTTTTCTGCATTTAAAATTTTTTCGATTTTTTGTACATACATTTCTGGTGTAATTGACCAACAAGCAAATTTAACTTCACTTAAAGTTATCTTTTCTCGTGGATTAATCTTAGTACTTCTTACAGAATAAGGTGGTCCGAATCCCCATCCACCATAAGTAGTAGTCCCAACCTCGATTGTATATGTATCTTTATATTTACATAGAAATGATATCTGCCAACAAACACCATTTGTCACACTAGCATCAAGCATAATAGCCCATTGATTATAAACTTTTTTATTATCTGTTGTAGATTTATTGCGATTCATCATAGTTATTGTTCTCCTTTCAATATATTTAAATCCTTTTGTAATATAGTATTTTATCTTAGTATTTTTTTGTTACTAAGTTTTATTGATTAAATATTAGTCTCTTTTTTTATAAAAGTCAACTACTTTTTAATAAAAATATCTAGTTGCAAATTTCTTTATAAATACAACTAGATATTTTTAAATATTATATGTTATGTTGAAATATCCTCCTGTATTTCTATTTATCAACTCCTATTTTTCTGAAATATGTGCTATATCTGATAACAATAATTCTATTTTCATTTATTT
>NZ_JBJDXL010000240.1:0-4458 GCF_051866655.1 Intestinibacter sp. | reverse complement strand
AAATAAACAAGGGGGTAGATTGAACCCTTTATTTTTTTGTTTTAATATAATATCATGGGGGTGAAGGATTTTGGATAGAAGATCTAGAATTAATTTTGTTCTTAGAACTATTTTATTTTTTTCAGCTATAATAATATTTATCGATAATCCAAACAATATAAACAAGATATTAAATTACAAATTGATATTTAATATAAAATTGTACCATATATGTTGGATTTATTTAGTAAATGATCTTTTAAAAGTAGTTATTCCAGCTAAAAGTAAAAATACTTATAATGGGAAATTATTTTTAAAGCATTATAGAGAAAAAAATAATTACAATGAAAATAAATTAAAGTCTGAGGTAGTAGAAGCTAATAAAAATGCACTTAACGTAGCTCTATTTTGGATAGGGGCAAATATAATAATATTGTATGTATTTTTAAAATTAAAATTAGATTCTTCATATTTGATAATGCTATTTTTATTTTATTTTTGGGCTGATATGGTGTGTGTAAATATATGGTGTCCATTTCAAGCTTTGTTTATGAAAAATAAATGCTGTAATGTATGTAGAATTTACAATTGGGATCATATAATGTATCTTACTCCTTTTATATTGATGCCTAATTTTTGGACATACTCATTAATAGCTCTCGGATTATTTAGCTTAATACAATGGGAATATCAATATAAAAAGTATCCAGAGAGATTTTCAGGTATTTCAAATATGAATTTAAACTGTGCTGGTTGTAAAAATGAGTGCAGATTTAATAAAAAGAAGGTAGAACAAAGAACTAAAAAATATAAAGAGGTATAATATGAACAATAAAAAAACAGCTTTAATAACAGGATCATCTAGAGGAATAGGAAGGGCAATTGCGATTTTGTTTGCTAGAAATAATTATAACGTCGTGATAAATTACAATAAATCTGAAGAAAAAGCAAAGGAGCTTTACGACGAGCTGACAAATGAAGGCTTAGATGTCAGAATATTTAAAGCAGATGTCTCTAAACCTGAAGAAGCAAATGCACTTGTAAACTACACTATAGGTCAATTTGAAAATATAGATGTACTAGTAAACAACGCTGGTATAAGTAAGCCTTGTATGTTTACGGATATGACATACGAGCAATGGAATGAGACAATGTCTGTAAATTTAAATTCAGTATTTTATGTAACAAAAAAAGCTCTCCAATATATGCTTCCAAATTGCAGCGGCAAGATAATAAATATATCTTCTATGTGGGGGCTTGTAGGAGCTGCTATTGAGGTTGATTACTCTGCATCAAAGGCTGCTATAATCGGTCTTACAAAGGCTTTAGCGAAGGAATTAGGACCTTCTAACATAAATGTAAACGCCATCGCACCTGGTGTGATAAATACAGATATGGTAAAAGGCTTAGGAGAGGAAACTATGAGCATGCTAAAGGAGGAAACTCCTCTAATGAAAATAGGACAGCCTGAAGATATAGCTAGATGCGCTCTATTTCTAGCTGGTGAAGGTGGAGATTTTATAACTGGACAAGTGATAAGCTCTAATGGTGGATTTGTAATATAAATATAACAAAAAGGAATAAAAAAATAAAAACTATAAATTTCGGATTGATAAAAAAATCTAAAATTTATAGTTTTTTTAATATATAATTATCCCATACGAGTAAAATAATCGATTGCCTTTGAAAAATCTTCAATTGTCTTTTCTGCGTCTCCATGTTCTATGCCGTCTTTGACACAATGGTGTAGATGACCTTCTAGTACTACCTTTCCGACTTTATGTAAAGCATTTTTAGCTGCATTTATTTGAATTAAAATATCTTCACAAGGAATATCTTCTTCTACCATTTTAGATATTGCATTTAGCTGACCTTGGATTTTTTTTATTCTAAGCTGAATATTTGGTATATCCATACATTGTCGCATTTTAACTCCTCCTCTTATTATTAAACTATTATTCTATAATAATACTAAATTATTCTAAAATCAATAAAATAGCAATTCTAAAATAATATAATAATTTTAAAAAAAATCAATAAGCTTTTGTAATTTGAATAACGAGATTAATTATGCTAAAATTACCATGAGGTGATAAAAATGAAAGTTAGTAGACGTTTTCAATTAGCAGTACATACTATTTTATTTATTGCGGCTAATGGCGATGAAAAAAATTTGACATGTGAGTACATATCAAAGGAGATCAAATGTAATCCAGTAGTTATAAAAAATATACTAAATCTTTTATATAAGAATAGTTTTCTTATAAAGCCTTCAACTATTTCAGGTATAAAATTAAAAAAGAGTGCAAAAGATATAACTTTATGGGATATCTACAAAATTACAGATGAAATAGATATAAAGGATATATTTAGTGATGATAACTTACAAATTACAAATCCGATTGTGGCTGATTTGTCAGAATTACTAACTACAGATTTTGAACAAATAATTCAATTTATGAAGGAGACTTTATCTAAAGTTTCAATTGAAACTTTACTAGCAAAGCACAGTCAAAAGGACAAAATCAAGAGTGAAGGTTAAAACTTCAACTAAATCTCAAATTAGGAGGCGATTTTATGATTTCAAAAGAAATAGCTACACAGGTTTTAGAAAAATGTTTAATTACAGGAGCTGATTTTGCAGAAATATTTGAAGAAGATAGTATAACAAACAATATTTCTGTATTAGATGATAAAGTAGAAAATATATTAGGAGGTAGAGACTACGGTATAGGTATAAGAATTTTTAAGGGCTTAAAAAGCGTTTATGCTTATACAAACGACAATAGCTTATCTTCACTTTTAGATACAGCCTACAAAGCAGCACTTGCTCTAGGAAAAATCGAAGGAGATAAGTCTATAATACTTAATAATCAAAGACAGCTTAAAAATTTACACCCTATAAAAATCCATCCTAATAGTGTAGACTGCCAAGATAAAATCAAAGTTATGAAAAGAGCATATAAAAGCGCAAAGGATTTTCACACAGATATATCTAAGGTAAGCATAGGGTATTTAGATAAAGAACAAAATGTATTAATAGCTAATACAGAAGGATTGTACACTGAAGATACTAGAATTAGAACTAGACTTATGATAAATGCCATAGCATCTAATGAGACAGAAAACCAAACTGGAACTCAAAATCCTGGAAGACTTATGGGATTTGAGATGTTTAAAGAAGAAGTAGATCCTGAGCATTACGCAAGGGAAGCCGCTAAAACTGCTCATATAATGTTAAATGCAAAAAACTGTCCAGCTGGTAAGATGCCTGTAGCTATAGACAATGGATTTGGCGGAGTAATATTCCACGAGGCTTGTGGTCATTCACTAGAGGCTACATCAGTAGCAAAGGGTAATTCTGTGTTTGCAGACAAATTAGGCAAACAAATAGCTTCTACAAAGATAACAGCAATAGACGACGGAACTATGAAAAACCACTGGGGTTCATCAAATATAGACGATGAGGGAACTCCTACACAAAAAAACGTACTTATAGAAAATGGCGTATTAAAATCATATATGGTGGATAAACTAAACGCTAGAAGAATGAATTGTGAAGTTACAGGTAGCTCTAGACGTCAAAGCTATAAATTCGAGCCTACTTCTAGAATGACTAATACATATATAGCTCCCGGTACAGATAAGATAGAAGATATAATCAAATCCATAGACTACGGACTATATGCCAAAAAAATGGGCGGCGGTTCTGTAAACCCAGTTACAGGAGAATTTAACTTTGCTGTAAGTGAAGGATACTTAGTTAAAAACGGAGAAATCGTAGAACCAGTAAGAGGCGCTTCACTGATAGGCAAAGGCAGCGAGGTTTTAATGGATATAGATATGGTGTCTGACAATGTAGCTCAAGCAGAAGGTATGTGCGGCTCTAAATCAGGCAGTATCCCTGTAAATGTAGGACAGCCTATGATCAGAGTTAAAAGCATAACTGTCGGTGGAAGGGAGTAGTGATTATGAACGTAAATGAATTTAAAGAAATATTATTTAAAAAAGCTTCTGATGCTGGATTTGAACACAGCGAAATATACGTTACAAATTCAGAATCTTTAAATATATCTATTTACAAACAAGAAGTCGAAAGCTACAACTTAAATAAAAGCTTTGGACTGTCATTTAGAGGTATAATAAATGGCAAAATAGGATATTCTCATACTAGAATACTAGATAGAGATTCAATAGACATGCTTGTAAGTACTGCTAAAAATGCAGCTTTATTGATCGAAAACGAAGATATGCAATTTATATACGAAGGCGATAAAAAATATCAAGACGTAGTATGCTACAACGAAGCGATAGATAATTTAGATCCAAAGGATTTAATACAATTAGGACTTGATATAGAGACAGAATGCAAAAGCTACAACGAAAATGTAATAAATACTGGAGTCTGCAAAGTAATATATTCTAAAGGAGAAGTCGAAATATCAAATACTAAAGGATTAAATCTAAAAAACAAAGAAA
>NZ_JBJDXL010000239.1:0-4462 GCF_051866655.1 Intestinibacter sp. | reverse complement strand
CTACTAAATATTTAAATAATTATTTGACATGGTTTAAGTTTTTATTTATAAGTAAAAAATAT
This sequence comes from Intestinibacter sp., assembly GCF_051866655.1. Taxonomy (GTDB): domain Bacteria; phylum Bacillota; class Clostridia; order Peptostreptococcales; family Peptostreptococcaceae; genus Intestinibacter. The sequence goes on along the minus strand of NZ_JBJDXL010000239.1, from coordinate 4,400 downwards.
AAAGAATTTAATCGAATAAAGGAATTATTTATGGAATTAGCGACTGGGGATCTTTATATCACTCAGTATATGATAAAAAATAGATTTGTAGAATTATTGTAGTGATTGTTTTATAATTTTGTAGCATGTAAAAAATAAAATATGCCTTCGGCAAAAATAATAATATTAATCACAAAGTTATTTAACATATTCATAATGGTTACAGTGGATAAGATAGTGGTATTGGAGAATGATTGTAATTTTTTGTGAATAAGAATGATATAAAGCTAGAATAATAAATTTGAAATTTGTTAGAAAATTTCGATTAAAAATGGAAAAATTTTGAAAATTTTTCTTGCTAAAATAAAAATCTGTGTTATAATTCATAATATAAAAATTAAAAATAAAGGTCTATAGCGGAATCTATGAGTCCATCGATAAACCTGCTAAGTTTATTTAATTTGATATTACATTTTCATAGATAGTATTCGTAGACCTGTCTTAACCAAATAAATATATGCCTATAGCGGGAACTATGATTTCATCGAATACAGGTAAGAAGAGTACATATTTAAAGAACATTTATAAACGCTAATTTGTCATATAGATATGAACTACTATATGCGTTAAGTAGAGATGAGCATGTCTATATAAATTAAATTTAATTAATTAAAATTAAATAAAATTTTTAAAACAAATCATAGTCAATATTCGTAGGTATTTACAAATACTCATAAAGATATGGAGGGTCTTTTCTAAAGTACATACCGTAGCAATTCATTTAAAAAGAAAATTTAATAATTTTTGGAGAGATATTAGTTGGTTTTATTTTTGTGCAAATAAACAGAGATTTTACATAGTATAGATGTGTATTTTTGTGCAAATTTACAGCTAATACAGTTTTTATTCAAGGAGGCCATGAATATGAGTAAAATGGGCAAAGAAGTAAAAAAAATAACAAAAGAAAATTCTATCAATGAAAATGGTAGAGTAGAAAACTTTATGGGTGGATATTCTTATGAAATAAATCCTTTAGATACTATGAAGATGGTAACTGCATCATCTATATTTGGTGAGCCACAGTATTATATAGATGGGAAATTCTGTGAGTCAGGTTTAAAAAGAGAAATTAGAAATTCGATACACCGTTTGTTTGCACCTTATTCAGTGTTTGATATTTCATTAGTAAGTGATAAAACTACTAAGGAAATAATGGAAGAGGTTATCGATGATGCTTTGGAGTATGATTTTGAGGCGACTTTGAGATGGGCTAAGATCTTGAGAGAGGATTATTTTATGAGATTAAATCCTCAAGTAATAATGGTAAGAGCAGCTATGTCAAAGCATAGAGCTGAGTTTACTGAAAAACATCCAGGGCTGTTTGATGAGATAAATCAAAGAGTTATGAGAAGATGTGATGATCCACTGAGTCAGTTGACTTACTACTTATATATAAACAAATCTAAAAATAATTTACCAGGAATTTTAAAAAAATCAATAAAAAAGAGATTAGAAAAGGCTCGCGCCTATGAATTAAAAAAATATAAAAATAAGGAAATAGGTGTGATAGATGCAGTTAGAATAACTCATGCAAATAGTAAGATTATAGATGAGCTTATGCAAACTGGCAATATAGAGGTCGAAGAAAACGATTTGACTTGGGAAAATCTAAGAGCAGGTGGCAAGTCGTGGACTGAAATTTTAGATACTATAAAAATGAATCATATGGCGCTTCTTAGAAATTTAAGAGGAATTTTTAAGGAGATAGATGATTTAGAAAAAACTAAAGAAATTATGGAGGACTTGAAAAAGGGCGTTAGAGCAGGCAAACAATTTCCATTTAGATATATGAGTGCTTACAATGCTGTAGAAATAGATCGCAATGTGAATAATAAGGGAGTAATTTTAGATGGACTGAATGAATGCTTGGATATTGCGTGTGATAATTTACCTAAGCTAAAGGGTAAATCAGCGTTTCTATCAGATAATTCAGGCTCCGCCTGGGGAACTTGTACATCAGAATTTGGGACAGTTACAGTTGGTGAAATCGACAACCTAAGCTCAATGATAGGAGCTGTAAATTCTGATGATGGACATGTATTCGCCTTCGGCGATGAATTGATAGAGTATCCAGTTTCAAAAAGAACTGGCATCTTAACTCAATCTAAAAATATGTCTAAATCAGCACGAAAAGATGTAGGATTTGCTACAGAAAATGGTGTATGGATATTTTTCAGAGATGCGATAAATAAAAAGCAGCATTGGGATAATATCTTCATATATTCAGATATGCAAGCAGGTCATGGTGGTCTTTATGGTACATCAAAAGGCGTTGAAGAATACAAAGATCAAGGATATTGTATAGGCAAATATGAAATACATGTTGATGTGGCGAAATTAATCGAGGATTATAGAAAATATGTAAATCCTAAAGTAAATGTATTCTCAATCCAAACAGCTGGCTACAAAAATGTAGTGGTTCCAGAGTATGGATACAGAACTAATATACTTTATGGATGGACTGGAAAAGAGCTAGTATTTGCCGATACTATGATAAAAATGTGGGATGAACTTGATAGTCGTGAACATAAAAAAGGATGTGATTAAATGTATAAAATGTATGGAACAATAATAGGGGATATAGCTGGTTCTACATATGAATTTAAAAATATAAAATACAGCCTAGATCGTAAAGATTTGATAAATAAAAGAAGTGAGTTTACTGACGATACTGTTATGGCTTTGGCAGTAGCAAAGGGAATTTATAATGTGATTAAAGATGATAAAGATAGAAAATCGCTTGATATAATAGGCAACAAGGATAGACAAGATGATTTGTATTTATCTATACAAAAGGAAATGCAGGATTTTGGTAGAATGTATCCAAATGCAGGATATGGAGGAACCTTCATTCAGTGGATAGATTCTGAAAATCCTAAGCCATATAACAGCTGGGGAAATGGCTCAGCTATGAGAGTTGCGTATTGTGGTTGGATAGCAAATTCTTTAGAGGAGGCAGAGCTTTTAGCTGAAATATCTGCAAAAATAACGCATGATCATTTTGAAGGAATAAAGGGAGCTAAAGTAGTAGCTGGTTGTATATTCTTACTTAGAAATGGTGCTAATAAGGAAGATATTAAAGACTATGTATCTAAGTACTACTATTTAGATTTTACTCTAGATGAAATCAGACCGATTTATAAATTTGATGTAAGCTGTCAAGGCTCTGTACCACATGCGATAACAGCATTTCTAGAAGGAGAGGATTTCTGCAGTGTAATATCAAAGGCGATATCAATAGGCGGTGACAGTGATACGATAGCTGCTATAGCTGGTAGTATAGCTGAGGCTTTTTACGAAATACCAGATTTTCTATACAATAGATCTATAGACAAGCTAGATGAATTTTTATTAGATGTTTTATACGATATCAATCAGCTTTTAGATTAATAAAAATAAAGAACTGAGTCCAAATTCAATAGGATTCAGTTTTTTTGTATAAATTTCTTACATTGTAAACTATAATAATATATAAATATAATTGTTATTTACAATGCATATGAAAGGAGAAGCTATGAGCAAATATATTATGGCGTTAGATGCTGGTACGACTAGCAATAGATGTATATTATTCGATAAAAAGGGTCAAGTAATTAGCGTGGCACAAAAGGAATTTACTCAGTATTTTCCAAAGCCTGGATGGGTAGAGCACGATGCAAATGAAATATGGTCATCTCAGCTAGGGGTGGCAGTCGAGGCTATGGCAAAAATTGGTGCGACTGCAGAGGATATAGCGGCTATAGGGATAACTAACCAAAGAGAGACTACTATAGTTTGGGACAAAAATACTGGTGAACCTGTCTATCACGCAATAGTTTGGCAGTGTAGAAGAACATCTGAATACTGTGACGAGCTTAAGGAAAAGGGTCTTACAGATAAATTTAGAGAAAAAACAGGTCTTATAATAGATGCTTATTTTTCTGGGACTAAGTTAAAATGGATTTTAGACAATGTAGAAGGTGTTAGAGAGAGAGCTGAAAATGGAGAATTGCTGTTTGGGACAGTTGAGACTTGGCTTATTTGGAAGCTTACTAAGGGTAAGGTTCATGTGACTGATTATTCAAATGCTTCTAGAACTCTGCTTTTTAATATTAAGGAGCTAAAATGGGACGATGAGATTTTAGCGGAATTAAACATTCCAAAATCAATGCTTCCAGAGGTTAAACAATCTAGTGAAATTTATGGATATTGTGACTCTGCATTTTTTGGAGGAGAAATTCCGATATCAGGAGCAGCTGGAGATCAACAGGCAGCACTATTTGGTCAAACCTGCTTCAAACCAGGTGAGGCAAAAAATACATATGGAACAGGCTGCTTTATGCTGATGAACACAGGTGAAAAACCAGTTTTCTCAGAAAACG
>NZ_JBJDXL010000238.1:0-4468 GCF_051866655.1 Intestinibacter sp. | reverse complement strand
TGGTCCTCTTCAATATAGATGATATTCTAGCCAACAAAATCGGTGGATTGTAAGGCTTTGATATATAGTCATCTCCACCTAATGTTATACAATTTAACTCGTCCATAGAAGTATTTTTACTAGTTACAAATATTACTGGAATATCTGAAGTTTTTCTCAAATCCATGCAGATATCTAGCCCACTTCTATTTGGTAAATTGACATCTAGCAAGATTATATCTGGATTTTCATCGATTATCTGATTTAGTACATTTTCAAATTTATCTACTAGTACTACATTGTACAGAGCATTTTCAAGTATTGTCTTTAATTCTATTCTAATATTAGCTTCATCTTCTATAATCATAATTTTGTACATTATTTTATATTCTCCTCATTTAAAGATTTTCTAATATAATAATACCAAAAATAAATATTATATACAAAAACACATATCCTTTGTGCTAGTATATAGATATATAGTATAATTAGAAAAATCTTACAAGGTCAACAAATATATGAAAGGAAACTAAAGAATGAAAGGTATAAAAAATCATATCAAGCTTATAATTTTATCAATATTAACTGTAATAACTTCTTCACTAATTTTTAAGTTTATACAGCTGGGATTACTACAAAAGTCAAATTTGAATACAGATAGTGTAAGTATAGATTATTTTATTTTTAGAATAAACGACAGTGTACCAGTTGCAGATATACATATATATGCACTTAAGTTTTTAATTGCAGCTGCAATCGGACTTTTAATAACAATATTTACATACTTAATTTTATTTAAAAAGAAAAAATAAAAAAAGAAAAAATTGACTATCGAAGATTTGATTTTATGATAGTCAATTTTTTCTTGGAAATCAAGAATATATAAAAGTGTATTATTATTGTATATCTATTAATATTGGATACCCATTGTTTCTTTTATGTACTCAACAGGCATATCTTGTCCAGTCCATAATTTAAATGCTGCAGCACCTTGGAATAACATCATAGGGAAGCCATTTAAAGTTTTACAACCAACTTCTTTAGCCATTTTTAATAAAGCTGTTTCTGTTGGAGCATATACAACATCTGTAACTATTAAGTCTTTTCTTAAAAATGATTTGTCAGGTATATAAGTTTGTCCTTCAAGTGGTTTCATACCCATTCCTGTAGCATTGGCAAATAGGTAGCTTGAAGCTATTTCTTCTTTTAATTTATCTAAATCATCTAAATCGTATAAAGTAGCTTTACAGTTAGTTCTTTCGTTTATATCTTTAACTGTTTTTTCAGCTCTTTTATAAAATTCATCTTTTCTATTGAATATAGATATTTCTTTAACTCCATCAAGTGCAGCTTGTACTTGAATTGCAGTAGCTGCTCCACCTGCACCTACTATTGTCATTTTTTTGCCGATTACATCTATACCAGCATCCTTTAATCCTGTCATGTATCCGATTCCATCTGTTATATGTCCTGTTAAAACACCGTTGTCGTTTACTATAGTGTTTACAGCACCGCAGATTTCTGCAGCTTCAGATAATTTGTCAAGGTATTTATGAACTATTGTTTTGTTAGGCATAGATACGTTTGATCCTCTAACCTTCATAGCTCTAAATCCTTTTATTGTATCTTCTAAATCTTCTGCACCTACTTCAAATGCTATGTAAGCGTAGTCAAGTCCTAATTTTGCAAATGCTTCATTGTGCATTCTTGGTGATGATGAATGTCTAATTGGTGTTGCTATTAAACCTATTAATTCTGTATGTCCTGTTATTCTTTCTGCCATTTTTTAATTCCTCCAATTTCTAAAGAATGATTATTTTTTATTTATTTAAGTTAGGTATTATTATTTATGTATTTTTATTATCTGCTTTGATGCATTACATCAAGTATTTCAGCTAGTTTATCTACTGATATTTGTCCTGGAGCTGATGCAACCTTAGCTGCTCCAAATGTAAGTGCTGAACCAAATGTTTCTCCAGCTAGACGGCTTACAAGTCCAAGTCCGCCCATAGACATTGTTATAATTGGTGTTTTTGCGTATTTAGTTGACATTTCTTCAGTAGCAGCTAGTAAAGTTATTACATCTTCTGATGTGTTAGGCATAACTGCTATCTTAGGTAGGTCTGCACCTAAGTCTTGCATCTTACAAAGTCTTTTTATTATTTCTTCTTTTTCTGGTGTTTTGAAGAAATCGTGGTTTGACATAACTACCTTTACGCCGCTTTGGTGAGCAAATTCTACTATGTCTTTTACTATTTCATCTCCAGTGAATAATTCTACGTCTACTAAATCTACCATTTTTGTTTCTGCTATTTTTTTATTTAGCTCTGCGTAGTATTCATCTGAAACTTCTCTTTCTCCACCTTCTTTTTTACTTCTGAAAGTAAATAGTATAGGTAAGTCACCAACCTTATCTCTAAGAGCTGAAAGTATGTTTTTTACTTTATCTAAATCTTCAACTCCTTCATAATGGTCGACTCTCCATTCAACTAAATCTAATTTTAAGTCTTTTAAATATTCAGCTTCTGCTATTATTTGTTCATCTGTTTTTCCTACTAAAGGTACACATATTTTTGGAATACCTTCACCTAGTTTTAAATTTCTAACTTCAACTACTTTTTCCATAGTATTTCCCCTTTGTTTTTATTTTTAGTATAAAATTATATCTAGATAAATATTTTAACATTAATTTCCATTAAATTTTGCGTATATATAAAATAACTTTGTTAATTTTTTATCGCTATTTATATTTTAATTATAATACCTACAATATGATAAATCTAATACTAATTTTTGTGATTTTTGATAGGAATTAACTATCAATTGTGGTATACTCATTTTAATATTATTTAGAAGGTGAAACTATGAATTTGAATCAACTTTATTACTTTAAGACAGTGGCAAAATTGCAGCATTTTAGAAATGCAGCCGATGAGCTAAATATATCTCAACCGAGTTTAAGTCAAGCGATTTCGAATTTAGAAAATGAATTAGGTACATATTTATTTGAAAGACAGGGAAGAAACGTAAAGCTGACTAAGTACGGAAAATTATATTTAGAGTACGTCGAGGATGCATTAAATACTCTAGAAATAGGTGAAAAAAAATTAAAGCAAGTCACTAGTGAAACAAATGGTCATATAGATATAGCGTATATATCGCCTTTAGCTTCTTATTTTATACCTAAAAAGGTAAGGGCGTTTTTAGAGTTAGAAAACAATAAAGATATAACCTTTACATTTAGACAAGGAATAACTGCAGATTTAGTTGCAGGACTTAAAAATTCAAAATACGATGTTGTATTTTGTTCTTACGTTGAAGATGAACCAGATATAGTGTTTGATTTATTGTTTAAAGATGAATTTGTATTAATAGTTCCAGAAAATCATCCGTTAAGCGAATTAGATTCTGTAGATTTAAAGGATATAGAAAAATATCCAGTTGTTGCGTATGAAAAAAATACAGCCCTTGGAAAAGTTACTAAAAATATTTTTAATAGAGAAGGCATATCTCCTAAAATCATATGTGAAGGAGAGGACGAAAATGGAATTTACGGATTGGTATCAGAGGGGTTTGGTGTCGCCTTTGTCGCAAACATCATGAATCCTGAAAACTTCAAGATAAAACAGCTAAAAATAAATAACTTAAACTGCGATAGAAGTATTTATCTTGCCTACAAGAAAAACAGCTATTTAGTTCCAGCTGTAAAGAAATTTATAAAATATATAAAAACATCTTCAAAGGACATTTTCGAACGAATTTAAAAATAGCTAGAAATCTAGATTGTATTCTAGAGATCTAGCTATTTATTTTAAATTATATAGATTCTAAAAATTCTATTACATCAGATATAATCCAATCAGGAGTAGAAGCTCCTGCAGTTATTCCGACTAAACTATATTTTTTAAGTTCTTCCTTATCTAGCTCATCCTTTGTCTCAATAGCAAAAGTATTAGTAACCTCTTTACAGATATTTACTAGCTTTTGTGTATTAGAGCTGTGCTTTCCGCCTATAACTATCATACAGTCGACTTCCTTAGCTAGGCTTTTAGCTGATAATTGTCTTTCCTTAGTTGCAGAGCAGATAGTGTTTTTTATTGTGGCGTCTTTTAATACAGAAGCTAGCTTTGAAGTTATTTTTTCGTAGTCGTCTACGTCTACTGTAGTTTGGCTAACTACGCAGTATTTTTGATTTTGATCGAAATCTATTTGATCTATTTCTTCTGTAGTCTTTATAACTACAGCGCTGTCATCACACCATCCATTTATTCCTATAACCTCTGGATGATTTTTATTTCCTATTATTATAATTTTATATCCCTTTTTATAAAAATCATTTACTATTTCATGGATTTTTTTGACAAAAGGGCATGTAGTGTCTACTATTTTTACGCTTTTACTGTGAGCTTCGTTGTATATATTTTCTCCTACACCGTGAGATCTTATAATTACTCTTTCGTCAGCAGGAATTTCTGATATTTCTTCTACT
>NZ_JBJDXL010000237.1:0-4471 GCF_051866655.1 Intestinibacter sp. | reverse complement strand
CCACGCACCGTCCGACGAGTACTGCGTAGATGCCCAATGATAACCTGTTAACATAGCAGTACCACCAATAGTACTAAGAGCACTGTCTATAGCAGATTTATTATCATAAGCTGTTTGCCATTCGCCTAACGCTCCTATATATCCATATAGTGTAGTACCATTTACTGTAATAGTATTACCATAAGCCCAGTTAAAAGCATTTGTTTCTCCCCCAGTTAAACCTCTAACAATAGAGGAGTTAGATTCTCCTGCATAATCTGTTTTTGCTGTGGAACCAGTGGTTGTAGTTAAAATGCCAGATACAGTAGTTCCATATAATTGACTAGACCAAGCTATTCCACCATTACTTTGTGTTTTTCCAATAACAAAACTACAATTACTTGATACAACTGCAACTCCAATAGCAAAATAATTATTATCAGTATTCCAACTTTCTACAGCTGTTAAAGTGCCATAAGCATCACAAATATAAATACCATTTGGTATTTTAGCATAAGTAACTGTGACAGTTCTAGTTTGCTGACTAGCAGTAATAGAAGATTCAGAAATTTCTTCATTATAACCTTTAGCACTACTTGCAGATATAGTATATGCAGTATCATAAGCAATATAATAAGTTCCACTAGTAGCTGTTTGACTTTGCCCGTTTACTGTAATTGTAAATCCCGAAGACAGACCACTAACATTAACAGTTAATTTCTCAGAATCATAAGATCCTACTTTCGTTATTGCTGTAGAATTAGAAATTCCAGTAATATTAGCAGGAGTTCTATAATTAGTTATAGCTCCATTAAATGTTATAGTATAATCAACATTGTAAGGAATAACTACAATTCCTTCGTTTATAGAAGAAGTAAAATTAACTGTTTGAGAATAATCTGAATAAGTAACTGTAGCAGAAGTAGTATCCATTGCTACTCCTTGATTATTAGTTCTTTGTACAGTTAAACTACAACCTTGATAAGTTCCAGTTTCTTTTATAGATTGAGAACTTCCTGTTCCTGAAATATTTTCAGGAGTTGTATATAATAAAGCTCCATCATTATTTGCTACAGAACTAAATGCAATAGTATAAGATTCACCTAATGGGAATATAACTGATTGAGTACTATTACTATTAAATGTAACTTCTTTAGAACCTGAATCATAAGTAACTGTAGCTGTAGAACTTTCTGACATAGTTATATTAGAACTTCTAGTTACTGATAATAAGCAGGCTTTATAGGTAACTGTAGTAGTCATGGAACTTCCACTAGCTGTAAATGTAATAGTATTAGATCCTGTTATGCTATCTGTATTAGATTCAACATTGTATCCTTCAATATTACTATAAGTTATTGTAATTTCATCATCAGGTAATACTTTTATAACTTTAGATATTGTATCATCAGTAAAATTTAAAATCTTATTCTCTGACCATGAACTACAACTAATTTCAGCTGTAGAATCTCCTAATGATAATGTTTGATTAGATGTTCTATTAATAGTAATAACAGTTTGAGTATATAATCTAGTAAGAGAAGTTAATTTATCTGCAACAGCAGTATAAACTTGTCCTTCATCATCTGTAGGTTTTTTATATAATAAATTACCTTCAGAATCTTTTATATCTGAGTATTGTATAGTATATTCTGCACCTTCTGGAATTGAAAATACTAATGATTCTCCTTCTATATATCCTAATACATGATTTTCTTCATTATATGTTACAGTAACAGAAGCTCCTACAATTCCTGGATCTGGATCAGCTTGATTAGATGCTAAATTAATAACTAAGGTTTCTACTTTATCTACTTTATTAATTTCAGATGGAAAATATGTATTATGTGTCCATATTCTTCCAGTATCTGCATTAAATACTACAGCATCTGATCTTATTTCTCCTGCTAGTAATAAATCCTCAAATGATTCTTCTGATTCTGAATAAATAAAATTTTCTTTCATAATGTTTTATTTTTTTTATGATTTATACTCGAAGGAACGCTATGATATAATATCCAGAACTTTTAGGTACATACCCAATATATTTATTAGCATCTCTTATAATTCTTATATGAGTATTACTATATTCTGAGCTAGAAATCATTACATCTATATTTACAGCTATATCGGGAATATTATATATTTCACTTAATGTAACAGAAGTATCAAATATAGTTTCGTGTTCCACAGTAAGATATCCAAGTTCTCCACAAGCAGGTAAATACCAATCACCTTGTTTAGTTCCATCTGTATGAAATCTCCAACAACAACAAGCTGCTGGATAATAACCACTTCCTGAATTGTTAGTTATTGTAGATGCTGTCTTCCAATCTGATTGTCCTGTTGCCAAATTTATTAATTTATTAGTATTTCCAATTCCGTCAAAATCAGAGAGACAATTATTCGCTGATGATGGAGAACTTGTTTGATAATAACTAGAATTTCTACTACCATCTGTCAAATATGGAGATGGAGCAGGTTTATTAGACCCGGGAGTAATATAGTAACTTGCTTTTGTATCATGTGGGCACTGTATAAAGTCATCAGGATTAGAAAAATAAGTATAATGCGCAGGTAAATAAATATCTTTAATATCTTGTCCAATTACTGTACCTGTAGAATCACCAACTTCTCCAGAAGATATTAAATTCCCAACATAAGGAGCATAATTAAAATCAGTTAATTCACTGATATTATCATTATATCCTCCGAAATATATAGTTTCATAGACTTTACCTACTCCTCCAGTATCAGGAAAACTGTAACTCATCCTAGTTAATGACACCACACCACACTGTCCAGTTCCATAAACATCGTGAGAGCCGGGAATAACAACAACTCCTATAGGAGTAAATCTACTTGTTGGATAATCTGTTGGATTTACATTATCAATTTTAGCTAATCTTATTTTACCAGATAAAGAATCATAAAAGCAAACATCACCAGCTTTAGCTTCTTCTGAAGTAATAAATAAATTTTTAATTTTACCCCAATTAACAGCAGGATATTCACTTGAATGTGTAATTATTTTTTTGGCATCTTTGACAAATACAATAGAAGTGTCCAAGATATTTCCAGCGTCCTTTTCATTAGTAAAGCTGTCTTCTTTATTAAAATGAATTAATTTTTTATTAATTGCCATATCATTTTAAAATTTATATTTATTGTATTCTTTTAAATATATACACTGACAGATAAGGTGGCATATTATTATGTGCTAATCCACCTCCTACAGATGTCGTATTATCGGTATAGATATTTAGTTTTTTGTTATTTGCACCATAACCTGCTTCTAGATTACTATTTAAAACTCCTGTATCATCTTGCCACAATTGCTGTCTATTAAATTGGTGAGAGTGACTAGGAATTTCATCTGAAGTAAGTGTATGAGATTCTTCACCACCTATCTCCCCTGCTCCATGTATATCACCTGTAGCTAAGAGAAATTTATCTTTTATCTGTTCCCAAGTTCCAAATCCAAATAAACTACTCGGATTTATAGAGTTTACTGAAATATAAATAGACCCAACTGGATATACCATCTCAAGTATGCCTTGAATAGTAATGTCTCCACCTATCTCTATATTATTAATTTTTTCATTAATTTCTTCTATACTTTGTTTAATTTCAGTATATTCATCATTATCTATTCCAGAACAATTATATAATTGTTTATGTGTATATATTTCTTTTGTTTCTGAAATAAAACAAATACTAGTATCTAAAATATTATTATTGGAAAGTTCATTTTCAAAATCTATCTTTTTTTTAAAATGAATGAATTTCTTATTTATTGCCATATCATTTTAAATTTAATCAAATGGGAGTAGTAAATCTACTCCCATTTAATTATATATTAGGCTTCATACCATACTAAGTGTTGCATGATAGTTTTCATAGCTTCATTTACTGTATCTTCAGCAGCAAATATATCTCCATTTGTATCAGGAGTATATCCAGTAAGAGCAATATCAGCACCTCCTAAAGTAGGACTAGTACTAATTTTCTTTCCATTGACAGTATAGTTCTCTATAGTTCCAATAGCATCAGCATTTTTCTTAACCTGATTATCTAATGCAGAAATTTCTCCAGCAATAGTGGTAGCTGAACTAGTATAATTGCCTAAAGTTTTTATATGAGAACCGTCAGCAGCTAGACCTACAGATGCTTCAATTTTATCTTCAGCTGCCTTAGCACGAGTTACCTCACTAGTAAGACTATTAGCAGAAGCAATATCATTTTCTGATACAGTTACTCCAGTAATTATACCCTTCGTTTCTACTACCTCTACACCTACGTGAGTACCACCTGTAGAATTAACAGTAGTATTTAAGGCTTCAATAGCTGCTTTTCTGTCAGCTACTTCCTTAGCAATTCTTCCAAATGCTGAATCTACAGTAGAAGCATCTGTTTTAGTGCCAAGTAAAGTAGCCGAGGCGATGTCAGACTCAGTTACATTAACAGCAGTAATTTTACCATCAGCTTCAGT
>NZ_JBJDXL010000236.1:2899-4473 GCF_051866655.1 Intestinibacter sp. | reverse complement strand
TGTCTAAAGCATTACCACTTTTAAAGCTATCTATATTTTCTTTCTTTATGATATCCAAATAATTAATAGAAATCCCCCCCTTTTTAAATAGTATTTTCGCAATCAAGTTATCTATATTCTATTTTAGACTAAAATCCAAGAATTGTATACAATATTATTATTAATTATGTAAATTTTTTTTAATTTTTTTCCAGGAAAATCTTTTCTTTTTAAGGAAAACATTTTCATAACTTTTTTTATTAAAAAATTTCATGAAAATTTTGCACTAAATTTTTTCAATTTTTTTAGGAAAATATTTGCAGAAAACAAAATAAAAACTCCCCTAAATCAACACTATTTTTTAATAGTATTATTATAGGGGAGCTTGCTTTTATTTTTATTCTTCTGTAAAGTCAATTTCTTCTACTTCAGTTTCTTTTTTGCTACTATCCTTTGCATCGCTTAAAACTTCTTTTATGCCTTTAAATGTTCCTAAAAAATTAACTGCTTCTGATGGTAGGACAAGCTTAGTAGATTTACCTTGCGCAACTTTTTCAAGCGCTTCCATAGATTTAAGTGCTAACATGTTGTCATCTATATCAGCTTCCTTCATAGCCTTAAATACTTGTGTAATAACTACTGCCTCTCCTTCAGCTCTTGCTTTTGCAACCTCTCTGATAGATTCTGCATCACCTTGAGCCTTAAGAATTCTAGACTGCTTATCACCTTCAGCTTCTCTTATCATAGCTTCCTTCTTAGCTTCTGCTCTAAGTATAGCTGATTGCTTTTCACCCTCTGCTCTAAGTATTGATGATGCTTTTTCACCTTCTGCTTGAAGTATAGATTCTCTTCTTTCACGTTCTGCACGCATTTGTTTTTCCATAGCAACTTGTATATCATGAGGAGGCATTATGTTTTTAAGTTCAACTCTGTTTACCTTGATACCCCATTTATCAGTTGCTTCATCTAGTATAGCTCTCATCTTTGTATTTATAACATCTCTTGATGTCAATGTTGCATCTAAATCTAATTCACCTATAATATTTCTAAGTGTAGTAGCTGTTAAATTTTCTATTGCTGCATTTGGATTTGCTATTTCAAATACAAATCTAATAGGATCTGTTACTTGGTAGTAAACTACTGTATCAATTTGCATCGTAACATTATCCTTTGTTATAACTGGTTGAGGTGGAAAATCCTCTACTCTTTCCTTTAAATCAATTCTATAAGATAGAGTATCGATAAATGGAACTAAAAAATGTACACCCGTATCAGCCTTTTTGTGGAATTTTCCCAATCTCATTACAATCCCCACTGTAGATTGTTGAATGACCTTAACACACTTAATACTCATTATAACTACTATTATAATTAATATAATAATAACTGGCATGTAAAACTACCTCCTTTATTTACTAAATTATTATTTATCTGTCGCTTCTATTTGTTTAAATTAGTACTAGTGACCTCTCTAACGATAAGCTTTACACCTTCAATTTCAATAATTTCTACAACCTTGCCCTTTTCAATTTTTAATTCATCCTTAGATATAGCTGTCCATTCTTCACCATTTAGCTTTACAACTCCTGATTCAT
>NZ_JBJDXL010000236.1:0-2799 GCF_051866655.1 Intestinibacter sp. | reverse complement strand
TCCTTAGATATAGCTGTCCATTCTTCACCATTTAGCTTTACAACTCCTGATTCATAAGGTTCTATATCTTCAACTACAATGGCCTTTTGTGAAATTATCCCCTGTAAATTAGTATTGTATTTTACTTCTCTATCCCTATCCACTAAATACTTAGTTGCTATAACTAAAAGAGTAATAGATATAACTGCAAATACTACGACCTGCCATAAAATACTTTCTATAAATATACTAATCAACATGACTATTAAAGCCCCAATACTAAACCAAATTAAAGTAAGACTAGTTGTCATTAATTCGCCAACTCCGAATATAATGGCTACGATAAGCCAAAATGTACTCATACTAATGCTCATACACATCCCTCATCTCTTTTAATCAATTGAAAATATCTTGCTTTAAAATTAAGCTACTTTAATTATATTGTAGCATTATATTATATAGAATATGGTTACAAAGTAATATCAATTATTTTACTTTTATATTATTCTGAAAAGATCTTCATAGTCCTTTGAATATCAGAAATAATATCTGTAGCATTTACTGTGTATAAATTTTCAGCTAATTCATCACCTATATATCCATGTATATAAGCACCGCAAACAGTTGCCATTAGTGGATCTATACCTTGACCTACAAATGATGCAATCATTCCAAGAAGTGTATCTCCCATACCTCCATTTGCCATAGCTGAATTTCCAGTTGGATTTATATAAGTATAAGCTCCATCAGTTATTACAGTTTCGTATCCTTTTAGTAAAACTATAGCTTTGTATTTATTTGCAAATTCCTTTGCGACATCTACTCTATTATCCCTGATATGTGATATAGAATATCCTGTCAACTTCGCCATTTCTCCCAAATGCGGTGTGATTATCAAGCGATTTGGATAGCTTTCAAATAAATCCACCTTATCCTTTAGGACATTTAATCCATCTGCGTCTAATACGACTGTGCATGTAGATTTTTCTAAAACATATTTTAATTTATTATATGTTTCCTCGCTATTTCCCATTCCACATCCAAATCCAATCGCTGTGCAGCCTTTGATTAGCTTTTCTACCTTTTCTGTGTTGTCTATATCCAAGGTCATAGCTTCGCAAAGCTTTTGACTGGCTATGTTTTGAACATACTGATCTGTTATTAAAGTAGTCAAGCCACTTCCTGCTTTTACGGCTGCTTCTGTAGCTATATATGCAGCACCTGTAAATCCTCTACTTCCTGCAAATAGGGCTATTTTACCAAAATCACTCTTGAAGGCAAATTTATTTTTTTGTTTTATATTATTTTTTACTAATTCTAAGCTTGTTATGTATTCCTTATCGTCGTATTTATCTAAAATATAGCTTGGAACACCGATATGCTCAACTACAACCTCTCCAATAAATTCCTTTGTGCTGTATTTTAAAAATCCCCTTTTATAAAATTCAAATGAAATAGTCTTATCGGCATTTACACAGATACCTAGAATATCTCCTGTTGTTGCATTTATCCCAGATGGTACATCTATTGAATAGACTTTATTTTTGTTTTCATTTATTATTTTTATAACATCGTAGAAAATTCCCTTTATTTCTCTCTCTAATCCTGTCCCAAATATACAATCGACTACTATATCAGAATTTCTTATAGAATCCTTTAAATCGTCCATATTTTCTTCAGTCACGACCGTTGTAGATATCTCCATAGCATTTAAAATATCATAGTGTATTTTAGAGCAGTCACTTAGCTTTTCTAATTTTCCAACTATGAATACTTCTACTTCTTTATCCTTTGCAGCTAACTGTCTAGCTAGTCCTAAGCCATCGCCACCGTTATTTCCAGTGCCACTTACTATTACGTATTTTTGATTATCCTCTATATCCATATGCTTAAATGCTGAAAGTACAGCATTTTCCATCAAAACTATTAATGGTATTTTATATTCATTTACACAAGCACTATCTAATATTTTAGTGCTATTAGATGTTCCTATTCTCATACAAAGCGCCTCCCTTTTAAGCCTTTTATTTTAGTTATATAATATTTTATGGATAATCGCAAATTAAAACCAAAAATAATGCTATACTTTAATTAAGATTTCTAAATAAGGAGAGTTTGTATGAAAAAAATATTGAAAATCGTTTTATCGTTGATTTTAGTTTTAGTATTATTTGTAATCGGATTTGTAGCATATCTTTCAATAAATGAATACTATCCAAAAGAAAACGAGGATATAAAAATAACTGACAAAGGTGAAAAATCCTTAAAGCTAGGAGACTCTATAAGCTTACTTACATTCAATGTCGGATATTGCTCATTAGATAAAGATCACGATTTCTTCATGGATGGCGGAAAAACTGTAAATACCGAAAGTAAGCAAAATATATTAGACAATGTAGAGGGCATCAAAAGCATAATAAATAGAGAAAATCCAGATGTGACTTTTCTACAAGAGGTAGACAAGGATTCAAAGCGTTCTTACTATGTAGATCAAGTTAAAGCCTTCAGCGATATCTACTCTGATGACAGCGAGGCATTTGCTACTAACTTCTTGTGCGATTACATACCTTATCCTATGCCTACAATAGGTAAAGTAAATGGAGGTATTTTAACACTAAATAAATACAACGCTACATCTGCAACTCGTATACCACTAGAAACCTCTTACAAATGGCCAGTTAGAGTTTGCCAATTAAAAAGATGTCTACTAGTCGAGAGAGTTCCTATACAAAATAGCGATAAGGAATTAGTTCTTATAAACCTTCACTTAGAGGCATATGCAGATGAAGAGAGCAAAGACATCCAAACAAAGGTACTTGC
>NZ_JBJDXL010000235.1:1442-4483 GCF_051866655.1 Intestinibacter sp. | reverse complement strand
AAAGCATCTGAGTGAATTACTACTTTACCTCCAAGTATATCAAATAGTTTCATATTACTTATGCTGATACTCTATTACAAGTTTCACATTCGCTATCATTTTTGTTTACACTTTGTTTAGAAGCTAAATGTTGATGTAATCTAGAGTAATAGTCAATGAGTTTTTCATCTTTAATTACTATTAATTCTCTATCTGAAGAACACTTGTCTTCTATACTATACATCTTGAATACGATGTCGCCTGCTTTTACTTTTTCAGTACCTGTATTAGAAACTAATACTCCATCTTCCGGTATTCTATATACCCAATCAATATTGCTAGTAATATACCCTACTCCTTCAAGTATATCTATTTCACTATTTATCTTTACGAGATAAGATAATTTATCTACGGTATAGTACTTAATCATTGATATTTTCCTCCTTTACCTTGTCTGCTTCGCCGAAACCTTTTTCTCCCCTTTCTGTATTACTTAAAGTATCTACCAGAGTAGGCTCAAGCAAAAGTATAGGAACAATTACTAATTGAGCAAATGCTTCTCCCTTTTGATATACTGTAGGTATAGCATCTGTAGTAATCTTAAACTTAGCCATAATTTCACCTCTGTAATCAGAGTCAATAATGCCACAGCAATTACACAGTCTAATAGATCTTTCCCATATAGAAGACTTTGGTACTAATAGACCTACATATCCTTCAGGTATTTCTACAGCAATGTCAGTATGATATGTTAAAGTAATCTGACCGCTATTATCTATCTCATTAGTAATTCTAGTAGACCACAAGTCTAGTCCTGCGCTATATTCTGTGCTTCTACTAGGTAATACTCCCTCTGAAGCATGCTTAGTTTCTACTCCGTCCTTATCCTTAATAGTATAATCTAACTTCTTAAATTTCAGTTGCTGTTCCATCTTCTTTTATATTTTCTTCTTTACCGTACTTAAATATCAATTTCTCTATTGCACTGTTGAAAGATTCTGTATCTTTACACATACCAGTTTCTTTATCTGCAGATTCTTTTATTACTTCTGCTATATCTTTTACAAACTAGTCATAAGTAATTACTCCTCTTTCTATTAAGTCATCTACTGTATTATATAGATGCTACATTGGTTCAGAAAGCTTTCTGTTTTCTAATGAAGCTTTCTCTAAACGCCACATTACTTTACTTTCTTCTATATTCATATTAGATAGAATCAAAATTTTCTTCTGGAGTAGTAGCTCTCATTTCTTGCAACACGCTATTTCTTTGGTATATCATTTCCTCTGAAAATTTAACTAGCATGTCTTCCGTTACGGAAACTTCAAAGTAAGGAGAATCATACACGTGAGTACCATCTTCCTTGATACTAATATCTATTATAGCATTAACGTTGCCTACGTTACATGCAGCTGCTAGTATATCTGCAGGACTAGATTCTGAGGTTATATTATATATCTTCTTTTCCATTATATCTATTCTTTAGTTTAATTTTGAACAAATATGCAAACATTATAGGTTTTGTTTCCATTTCCTACATCTTATCTTTAGTAAATCTAAATGGACTTTGACATATAAGTTCTATTACCTATCTTGGAATATTATAGTTCTTACTTAGAGTAGAGAATATAATATCTTGTTTTCTAATCATACTATTTTCTTATAGAATTTAGAATTAGCTATCTCTGTTATATCTTCTATAGTATTAGGTCTTATTGTATTTATTATCTTGCATACATTTGTAGCACTGTCTGAAGTATTGTAATACTCGCTAACGCTAAAGAAGAAATCCATATATTCTTTCATAGCTTTTATCTCTTCTTTTGAAGAGTAATTCTTTATAGGCTCAAATACATCTATATCACCATCTATTTCTAGATCACAAATAGGAACTGGACAGAAATCAAATTCATTGTACTTTAAAGACTTATTAAGCAATTTGTAAAGTAGTTTTTTAAATATATTATAGTTCTTATATGCAAATACAGAACCTGCTTTAATATCAACTGTCTTCATTATTTATTTAGTTTTAAAATAATAGTAGTTTGTACTCTATCTCCTATAATAACTGGAATCAAAGCTTTATTTATATGATATTCGTTATATTTGTTCTTTAATATAATACCTTTTTCTTTGAATCTATTTAGATATCTACATAGATTATCTAAACCCATTTTCATAGAAGTGTGTATCTATTTTCTATTCTCTGAACAAATTATATTCTAATCCTTTTCTGGAATCTTAGAATTAGCTATTTCCATAGTAATCATGAATACTAATAATTCTATTTCTCTATTAGTTAACCCCAAGATTCCATTTAAGGTTTTTAAGAATTCCTAATATAAATCAGCTTTGTCTATAGACTTTACTAATTTATTCATTAATCATTCTCTTAATTTTGTTCAGTAACTTAGTCATATTATAATATACAGTTTCTGCCTCTACCTTTACACAGGTAGGTATTTCTTGATTAGCATATGCTTCAGATACTTTATTGTAGTCTTCATCATACTGTTTAGTCATTGTATCTACAAACTTCTTTATTTCTTCTAAAGTAGTATCTTTCTTATCATTACTTTCTAAGTAACCATCTTCTACTAATTCGTTTAAATAGTTATCATTAAAAGACATAGTGTACTTAGTATTGCCACTTTCTTTAGTAAGTGTATAACCGTTTTCAGTTTCTGTAAATACGTCGCCTTTCTTAGCGAAATCAAAATCTTTAATTACTTTATAATCCATATTACTTTCTATTATGTTTAGCAATTATATCATAAGGACGAACTAGTTGACAATTCTTAAATAAGTCAAAGTCCTTAGCAAACTTCTTATTATAAACTACTGTATCACCTACTCCAAAGTATAGCTTATACCCGTCTTTATCATCTGTTACTTCTTCTGGTAAAGCTAATACTACTCCAATAGACCAATCAGAATCTACTTCTTTTACTTCTGACTTAGTATCGTATAAATTATAACCATTTTCATCTTTTTCTCCAGTAGGCACTTGTTCTATAATTTCTTTAGTAACCTTAACAGGAGTTAAAGGTTTAACTAGTAC
>NZ_JBJDXL010000235.1:0-1342 GCF_051866655.1 Intestinibacter sp. | reverse complement strand
TTCTTCAACATCTTCTAACGGTAATAAATCCCACCTTAATTTATGATCTTTAAAATCATTTTTCTTGCTTTCCATATATAAGTTCTTTAAGTTCTAAAGCTAATTTTCTAGCATCAGGATGAGCGTTAGTAGCGCATCTTAATTCGAAGAAATGCTTCCAATCAGATTCAAACCCAGTCATTACTAATTCTGTTTTTAAAGCATTTGGTAGTATAGCTCTAGCTTGTTGCGGAGTCCAACCTCGTTTTAGTAAGCTAAAATAACTAGTTTCTGCGTGATTAAGACCTACTATAAATTCAGTATTGGTATATATAGTAGAATCTGTATGTTCGTAATCTTCATTGATCCAAGACGGAGTAATAAATGTAACTTCGTTGTTAAACTTATCTTTACTGTAATTGCAATATCTGGTACTTTCTTGAGCAAAGCTAAATACTCTATGTCTTACGAATTCATGAGATACTCCTCTATCACAAGTAAATCTAGCGGTTATTCTTTTTTCATGAAATTCTGTAGGTTCGCATATATACTTTAAATCATCAAGCCAGTTATTCTCTACTAAAACTCTATAGTTAGTTGTAATATATACTCTTCCATTTACTCCGTCTATTGTTACTTTATTAACTTTAGAGTACGGGTTAGTAGTGTATTTAATGTAGTCTCTGTGTTGGAGGTGCATTTCTAAATATACTGTACCGTGTTCTAACATAGCTCCATGACCAGATTTAATCATTCTGTCTACAAACTCTTTAGCAGAAGTAGGAGTAATCTTATCTTCAGATTTATAACAAGTTCTACCAGCTAATTCGATCTGTTTATATACTCCTTCTAAACCAGATTGTTGTTCTATTAATTCTACTTTACTATCTATTAACTTCATAACTTATTTGCTTTAGACATATATATAAACGTATTATTAACAAAATAGTGTCATTATTTTAACATTTGTTAACACTTCTTATATATGTAACCTTGTAAGCAGTATTTAGTTAATTCTACTGGGCAATTAATAGAAGGTACAAAGGCACAACCTAAGCAACCTCTTAAAGACTCTTCAGGTCTAATTACATACTCTTTATTTCTGTATTTAATTACTTTTCCAGAGTAGGCTATAATATTATCTTTCTTTTCCATACTAATTAGTTTAATTATCATAAGTAAGAGTAGTTATATCTGGTTTACTCTAGATAACCCCCTTACCCCCATATAAACGTAATTTGTTTCTGTTATATTAATTTCTTTAACATATTTTAACATTTATTACAGCTATTTAACTATTGTTTTTTAACATTTTTTAACAAAAAATATAAAAAATTTTTTTGAGAATTTTTGTGAATGCGTG
>NZ_JBJDXL010000234.1:0-4488 GCF_051866655.1 Intestinibacter sp. | reverse complement strand
TATAGCTATTATCGAAGTATATATGGAAATCTTCATTTTTTTGATAAGCTTTGCACCGTAATACTGCGATATAACGACTGCACAGCCCACTCCACTACCAATTGCAATAGACATAAATACCATAGTTATAGAGTAAGAAGCACCTACTGCTGCCAGAGCATTTTCGCCGATGTAATTACCTACGATTATTGAATCCACTAAATTATAAAGCTGTTGAAATACACTGCTTAAAACTAATGGTATAGAAAAATAAATAATTGCCTTTGTAGCGTTGCCTTCTGTCATGTAATTTTCCATAAATACTCCTTTCATCTAGATAAAAAACTTTAATTATTTTATGGATTCCACTTTATCTCTTTCTGAAATTTTTTTAGATTTTAAGAATGACAATTTCGTTTCAGAAATTATAATAGCCATAAATATCACTATACATCCTACGACCATTCTCAATGTTAAAACCTCGTGTAAAATTATAACTGATAAAATACTTCCAAATACTGATTCTAATGCCAATATAATAGCCGCCTTAGTCTCGCTGACTTCCTTTTGGCATAGTGTTTGAAGCAAAAACGCAACTGTCGTAGAAAATACTCCTAAATAAAGCACTCCTACAATAGACGACATCTCTGCGTTTATGTGTGTTTCTTTAAATAATACTTGAAGAATTAAAGACAACACAGCTGCTACTGAAAACTGAACTACTGTAAGTACTATACCGTTGTGCTTTTTGACAAATTCTCCAGTAAAAAATATATGAAATGCAAATCCAACAGCACAGATTATTGTCAAGAAATCCCCGAAGTTTATGCTAAAATCAGCCTCTAAAGATAAAATTCCTATTCCCAATATCGCTATGATACTGCTTACTATTCCGTATTTGTCTAACGGTCTCTTATAAAGTATAAATCCTATAAATGGTACTATAACTACGTTTACGGCAGTTAAAAATGCATTTTTAGACGCTGTAGTATAAGCCATACCGACTGTCTGAAATGCAAATGCCACAAATAAAAATACGCCTATAATACTTCCTGCTTTTACAGCTTCCTTAGTTATATTATTCTTGATTTCTTTAAAAAATATAACTCCCAATAAAATAGCTCCTATAAAAAATCTAATTGTCAAAATTTGAAGTGGCGTAAGTCCTCCACTTAAGGATATGGATACTCCTATAAATCCACTCCCCCATATAAATGCTGTTAGAGCTAATCCGAGCTCTCCTTTGTACTTAGTAAACATATATCCTCCTCTTTTTTAATATTTTGCCAAAAACCCCTTTGTCATTCTTAACAAAGAGGTTTTTGGTAAAATATTAAAATTTTATATAAATACGACTAACATATATTTTTTAAAGTTCGAATCTATTTGGATTAAAATCATCTATATTATAAGATGTCTTGCCATATGTAATTAATTCAGCTAATAATTTTCCTGTAATTGGAGCTAAAGCTATACCATCACCTTCATGTCCTGCTGCTATATAAAATCCTTTTATTTTATCTACTTCACCCATAAGTGGTAGTCCATCTGGAGTATAAGGTCTAAATCCAGCAAAAGCTCTTATGAAATTTAAGTCCTTTATAGCTGGGAAAAATTCTATTGCTCTTTTAAGCATTACCTCTAAAGCTGTTAATGTATTTTCTTTATCAAATCCTACAAATTCACGAGTGCCTCCTATAACAAGAGTCCCTTCTTCTGTTTGTTCTATACTTAAACTTGATCCAAGTTTTAATACATTTTTATCTTTTACTGAATCTGGCTTAAATTTAATTATATTATATCTAGCACATTGTACAGTACCATCCATAAAATGACCTATTGGTTCTGATATCATAAGCTGACCTCTTCTAGGCTTTATAGGTATATTAAGTCCAACCATTTCTCCTATTTTAGCTGCATAAGACCCACATGCATTTATTATTTTAGCTGCATAAAATACTTGAGCTTCCGTTTTAACACCTTTCACTGCATCATTTTCAACTATTATGTCTTTTACCTCTGTATGAAGTAAAACTTTCGCTCCAAATCTTTTTGCAGCGTGATTAAATGCATAAGTTAATTTTATAGGATTTATTTTTCCACCAGTTTTTGAATAAAGTGCTCCATATAAGTTTGGATTTAATTCTGGTTCTATTTCTAGAGCCTTTTCTATAGATATCATTTCTATATCTACGTCACTTTTTCTCTGCTCTTCTACTATTTTTGATAATATGTCCCATTGCTCTTTATCTTCAACTGGTTGCATACCACCACAATGTCTTTTGTATTCTATATCTTCACCTAGTTCTTCACTAAGTGTATCGAATAAGCTTATACTTTGAACTGCTAAGTCCATTTGAGCACCTGGTTTTTTAGTATGATATCCTACAACACCATCTGTAGCCCCGGCAGAACCTCTAGTTATATCTTCTTTTTCTACTTGTAAAACTTTATTTCCCAATTTACTCAAGTAATAAGTTACAGATGATCCTATAATTCCTCCACCTATTACTATAACATCGTATTTATTGCTCATCGTCAACTCCTCCTATTACACCAATTTTTACCGGTCTAACAGGGATTCTCTTAGTAGCTGGAAGTAATTTATCCATGCTTATACCTGTTTCTTCACTTATAATTTTTGCAACTAATCTCTCGCAAGTTTTACCCTGGCAAAGTCCCATACCTGCCTTTGTTCTTCTTTTTACACCGTCGATTGTAGTTGCACCATCTCTTATAGCTTCAATTATCTCTGCTTTTGTAACCTCCTTACATCTGCAGATTAATATATCTTCACCCATAAATACTCTCCCTTTCTAAACTACTTTTCTAAACGCTTCATGCTTCTAACTTCATTTGCAAATTCCATTGGAATTATCATACTTACAATAGTAGTTCCCGCATATGCTTTAACTTGTTTTACTTTCTTAACTATACCCTTGCATACTACTTCTCCGTAGCGGTTTACAGCATCTACTACTTGATTTTCTTCAGGCAGTGGAAGGTATTCAAAAGGAAAATCTATCACCGCTTCTTTGTCGCTAAATGATTTATCCATTATAGTTATAGCAAGACCTGGGCAATTTGCCACACATTGTCCGCAACCTGTACATTTATCTTCATCTAAGTGAGGTAGATTTGTTATTTGCTCTCCTATAGTTATCGCACCTTGCTTACATGAATATGAACATGGATTACATGGTATTTCTTGTACACATTCGATAACTGCAACTCTACCTTGTCTCATTCTACTTTCGCTTGGCACTCCAGGGCAAGAAGCTAATTCTTCTTCAGATGGAACACCGTCATATACTATACCTCTATTCACAACTATTCTCCCTTCAAAGAAATTTTTACTCAATTTATTATTTAACAAGAGATTCTTTATATAGCTTCATATCTTCTAATTGTTTTTGTTTTGAAGCTCTTCTTCTCTCTCCAAAATATCCAGAACGAAGAGTATTTAATCTATCGTTTATTTCTGCTACTAATTTGTCCTTTTCATCATCAGTTAAATATCCTAAAGAATATGCTGCACATACACCTGCTAGATTTCCTTCCTCCATTGCAGAAGATGCCTCTTCAACTCCTGTAACATCTCCTGCTACATAGATACCTTCTTTAGAAGTCTCCATGTTTTCATCGTGAAGTGGCACATGTCCACCAAATGCAGGTATAAAATCAAATTCACATCCTGTCATCCATAAAAGCTCTGTCATAGGGTTTAAGCCTACAGCTAGACAGACAGTATCTACATCAAATGTTTTTTCACTGCCTTCTATTATATTCCATTTTTCATCTACTGCAGCTATTTCTACTCCCTCTACTTTTCCTTCACCGTAGACTCTTTTTATTGTATGTCCTGTATACATAGGAACACCTGCTCTACGAACCTTGCCTGCGTGAACTCCATATCCACCTATTTTCGGTCCACCTTCTACTATAGCAACTACCTCAGCACCTGCTTGCATCAATTGGTAAGATACTATAAGTCCAACATTCCCAGAACCTAGCATAAGTATTTTTTTACCAGGTAAAACTCTGTTTACATTTGCCATAGTTTGAGCAGCTCCAGCTCCCATTACTCCCGGTAAAGTACTTCCTGGAAACGCCATATAATTTTCCTTTGCTCCAGTGGCTACGATTATTTTTTTAGCCTTTACAGAGTAATTTACGCCACCGCTTATAATTCCCATACTGTTATCTGGAAGCAATCCATAAACTAAACTATCTAATAAAACCTTTGCACCACTGTCTTGAACCTTTTTTAATAGCTCCTGACCAATTATATATCCTCTAGTTCCAGCTTTATGCTCACTTGAACCGAAGAACTTATGGATTTGCTTAAATAGTTGTCCCCCTGGCAATTTATTTTCATCGATAACTAATACATCTGCCCCTGCAGTTGCAGCTTGGTATGCAGCACTTAGCCCTGCAGATCCTGCACCGATTATAGCTATCTCTGTTACTATCTCCTTCATTTGCAAACTCCTTTCGATGTATTTGATT
>NZ_JBJDXL010000233.1:0-4489 GCF_051866655.1 Intestinibacter sp. | reverse complement strand
ATACAAGGTAAAAAAGGGGGGGAGGACATGGAAATCGATTACGGTTTAGAATTGAGTCAATCGCAAAAGCTTATAATGACTACGAAATTAATGCAGTCCTTAAAAATTCTCAACATGAGCGCTGTAGAGCTAGAAAATGAAATAAAAAAACAAGCTGAAGAAAATCCTATTATAGAGATTGACACTAAAGACAACGATAGGACAGTAGATTGGGAAAAATACATTAAAAATATGCAAAAATACACATATAAAGACAAAAACGAATTTGCATATAACGTAGATAATGAAGTCGATTTCGAAAATATGGTGAGAGCAAATCAGAATTTATACGATTATCTAAAAAATCAAATTAGATACTATAAAATTGACAAAACTCAAAGAAAAATTTGCGAATATATAATAGACAGCCTAGATGAAAATGGATATTTAAATGAACAAGATGAAAAATTAATTATGGAAAAGCTTAAAATCGACAAAAATACATATGATACATGCAAAGGTTATGTCCAATCGCTTGAACCAAATGGAGTGGGTGGAACTACTTTAGAGGAATGCTTGTCGATACAGCTTAAAAATTTGAATATAAAGGATAATTTGCTAGATCAAATTATAAAAGAAGACCTAAACAACATAGCTAATAAAAAAATAAAACCTATATGTAAAAAATACAGTATAAATAAAGAACAATGTATAAACTATATAAAGATAATAAAACATCTAGAACCGAAACCAGGGAAAATGTACAACACAAACGATGTACAATACATAAAACCAGATGTAATAATAAGAAAAATAAATGGAAGCTTTATTGTCGTCAGCAATGACAAGAACGATATAAGCATAAATATAAATTCATTTTATCAAAATATGTTAAACAAAGAAGATGCTGATGAAGAAACTAAGAAATTTATAAAAGAAAGACTAGATAGTGCATTAAACCTAATAAAAAATATAGAAAATAGAAAATCGACAACAATAAAGATAGCCAAATCCATATTAAAAAGACAAAAAGAATTTTTTGAAAAAGGCACAAACTACATAAAACCTATGAAAATGCAAGAGCTAGCAGATGAATTAAATTTACATCAATCTACTATAAGCAGAGGTGTAAATGGAAAATATATGCTGACACCTTTTGGTATGTTTGAATTTAAGTATTTCTTTTCAAAAGGTTTAGAAACTCAAGGAACAAAAGATACATCTGCAATAAGTATAAAAAACTTCATCAAGGATATAATAAGAAAAGAAAATAAAACAAAACCATTAAGCGATGAAAAAATAAAACAATTATTAAATAAAAATGGGGTAAATATATCTAGAAGAACTGTGACAAAATACAGGGAAGAATTGGAAATACTGCCATCAAATAAAAGGAAGACCTTATTTTTGGAATAGAATAATTGTAGGAAAACGTGGTCCATATTAAATAATAAAAAAGAAACTTAATAATAAGTTAAAAAAAACAAAAGTTTAATAAAACGTATTGAAAAATATTTATATCTAAGATAAAATATAATTATCTTGTGGGACACAAATTGATACATAGGACTTAAAAAGTCCCGGATTAAAAAATCAATAAATAAAAATGAGGGATAGACTTATGAATAATTTATTAAAAATGCAACAAAAGTTGATTCCACAAGTGCTTGATATGATGATTAAACGCTACTCAATACTTAGACAAATATATCTAAACGAAACAATCGGAAGAAGAAGTTTAGCAAATGAGCTAGGGTTGAGTGAAAGAGTTGTTCGCTCGGAAACAGAAGTATTAAGAGAACAAAATCTGATAAGCGTTGAGACATCAGGTATGAAAATAACTCAAGAAGGTATCGAATTATTAGACGGACTAAGAGATATCATGAATGAAGTTATGGGATTATCAACACTAGAAGAAAAGTTAACTCAGCTATTAGGTATAAAGAAGGTAATACTTGTACCTGGGGATTACGAAAATAATAAGAGTGTTTTGATTGACGTAGGTAGATCGGCGGCATCGTATTTTACGAATATACTACAGGACGGAGATATAGTTTCTATAACAGGTGGAACAACAATGTTACAATTTTCAAAGAGTATAAAATCGGATAAGAAATTTGAAAATGTAACAATAGTACCTGCTAGAGGTAGCGTAGGAGTAAATGTGGAGATACAATCGAACAACATAGCAGCAAATATAAGCAAGAGTTTACAATCAAAATATGCACTACTTAATTTACCTGATAAATTAGGAATCGAGTCTATGTTGATGTTAGCTCAAGAGCCTGAAATAAAGAGAACTTTAGATTTAGTTTCTAAATCAAACATAGTTGTGTTTGGTGTAGGTAGAGCTGATGAGATGTTAGTCAGAAGAAATTTATCAGAGGAGAGAACGAAAGAAATACTAGATAAAGGTGCAGTAGGAGAATCGTTCGGATATTATTTCAATCAAGCGGGTGAGATTGTATACAGGTTAAATACAATCGGAATAGATTTAGATAGTGTTAAACAAGCAAGAGAAGTTATAGCAGTATTTGCAGGAGCAAAGAAAATAGAAGCTTTTCTAGCAATATCTAAAATTAACAAAAACTTAGTTTTAGTAACTGACGAGCATAGTGGACAAAGACTTATAGAGTTGATAAACGATCAACAAAAAAATGGTTAAATAAATATGGTTAATAAAATTAGCAGGTAGCTAATAAATAATAAATAAATTAGTAAAAAATACAGAAAATATAAATAAAAAAATAGGTTTTATTTTTAGGAGGTTAAATACAATGGTTAAAGTAGCAATTAATGGTTTTGGTAGAATAGGAAGATTAGCATTAAGAAAATTAATGGAACAAACTGACAAATTTGATGTAGTAGCAATAAACGACTTAACAGATGCAGCAATGTTAGCTCACTTATTCAAATATGATACTGCTCAAGGTAGATTCAACGGTGAAATAGAAGTTAAAGAAGGTGCTTTCGTAGTAAACGGAAAAGAAATAAAAGTAACTGCAGAAGCTAACCCAGAAAACTTACCATGGGCTGAATTAGGAGTAGATATAGTATTAGAATGTACTGGATTCTTCACTTCTCAAGAAAAAGCTGAAGCTCATATAAAAGCAGGAGCTAAAAAAGTAGTTATATCTGCACCAGCAACAGGAGATGTTAAAACAATAGTATTCAACGTAAACAACGATACATTAGATGGAACTGAAACAGTTATATCAGGTGCTTCTTGTACAACTAACTGCTTAGCTCCAATGGCTAAAACTTTAAACGATAAATTCGGTATACAAAAAGGTTTAATGACAACTATACATGCTTACACAAATGACCAAAATACTTTAGATGGTCCTCACAAGAAAGGTGATTTAAGAAGAGCAAGAGCTGCAGCAGGAAATATAGTTCCTAACACTACAGGTGCTGCAAAAGCTATCGGTTTAGTTATACCAGAATTAAAAGGTAAATTAGACGGAGCTGCTCAAAGAGTTCCAGTTGTAACTGGTTCAATAACTGAATTAGTTTGTACATTAGACAAAAATGTTACTGTAGAAGAAGTAAATGCAGCTATGAAAGCAGCTTCAACTGAATCATTCGGATACACTGAAGAATACTTAGTATCTTCTGATATAATAGGAATGAGCTACGGTTCATTATTCGACGCAACTCAAACAAAAGTTATGGAAGTTAATGGACAACAATTAGTTAAAGTTGTAGCTTGGTATGACAATGAAATGTCTTATACTTCTCAATTAGTAAGAACTTTAGGATATTTTGCAAACTTAGCAAAATAGTTTAGGCATAGTAGGGTCCGGGTTTGTAGTATATTGCTACGGCTCCGGACTTTTTTAGGATAAGACGGAATAAATAAATTTAACATAAAAATAAAACTACATATAGATAATAATAATAAATAAAATTAAAATAAACAGCTGTAATCGTTTAATACCTACTTTATTCAAAAATATGATATATTAGAAAGTGATATATTATAAAAAAGAATAAGTTTACTTTTGAAAGGAGTTTAATTATGTCAATGTTAAACAAAAAAACAATAGAAGATATCAATGTTACAGGAAAAAAAGTTTTAGTAAGATGCGATTTCAACGTTCCTCTAAAAGATGGAGTAATAACTGATGAAAACAGATTAGTAGGAGCATTACCAACAATAAAATACTTAATAGCACAAGGTGCAAAAGTTATATTATGCTCTCACTTAGGAAAACCAAAAGGAGAAGCTAAACCAGAATTATCTTTAGCACCAGTTGCAAAGAGATTATCTGAAATGCTAGGACAAGAAGTAGTATTTGCTGCAGATGCTAACGTTGTTGGTGAAAATGCAAAGGCTGCTGTTGAAAAAATGCAAAATGGAGATGTTGTTTTATTAGAAAACACTAGATATAGAAAAGAAGAAACTAAAAACGAAGAAAACTACTCTAAAGAATTAGCTTCATTAGCAGAAATATATGTAAATGATGCATTCCTCTTCTGTATTATCAATGTGAAAAATATCTGGAAA
>NZ_JBJDXL010000232.1:0-4490 GCF_051866655.1 Intestinibacter sp. | reverse complement strand
AATAAAAAGTAAAATATATATAAATTATACTACAAATATATGTATATTTGTTGGTAAAATATCAATTTATATGTATAGTTTTGTCTGTTTCAACATGAATTTAGTTTAATATTTTGTATTTTTGTGTATAGATATTGAATATTTGCGATTAAATTGACAAATTATAGTTAAAATGCTACTATTTAATCAAATATACAAATGTTAAACGATTTCTCCGATTTTAGTATTCTAAGGCTATTTTGCTATGAATGTTAAAACGTTAGGGTATATTTAGAAATGAATATGCCTCCTGTTGGAAAGGAGATTTTTTAGAAATCTTCTGCTGTTTAAAGAAGATTTTTCTTTGTCTAAAGATATAATTTTCTTTTAAAACTAAAGTGAAATTTTTTAATATTAAGTAGACATTATAGACAGTCATAAATTAAAACAATGTAAATTACGAAAATAGTTTTGAAAGTTGAGGGTGATGTTGAATGAAATGTGTAAAAACTCAAGATGCTGTTGGACATGTTCTTTGCCACGATATAGTCCAAATAATAAAGGATGTAAAGAAGGATACAGCTTTTAGAAAGGGTCATATAGTGACAGAGGAAGATATTCCTGTTTTACTATCTTTAGGTAAGGATAATCTTTATATTTGGGAAAAAACAGAAGGTATTCTT
The DNA here is from genome assembly GCF_051866655.1 of Intestinibacter sp. GTDB lineage: Bacteria > Bacillota > Clostridia > Peptostreptococcales > Peptostreptococcaceae > Intestinibacter. Next base: position 3,828 of record NZ_JBJDXL010000232.1, on the reverse strand, counting down.
CATGAAAATGAAGCTGCAGAATACCTTAGAGATATATGTTTAAATGAAAATATGACTGAAACACCTGTTAAAGAGGGTAAAATCGAGATTATCGCAGATGCAGATGGTCTTTTAAAAATAGATGTAGATAGATTAAAAGCAGTAAACAGTCTAGGAGAAATGATGATAGCTACTAGACATACAAATACAATGGTTAAAAAGGGTGATAAGCTTGCTGGAACAAGAATAATACCTCTTTTAATAGAACAAGAAAAAATGGAAAAGGCTAAAGAAGTAGCTGGAGACGAACCTATACTATCGCTACTTCCATATAAAAAGAAAAAAGTCGGCATAGTTACAACTGGAAATGAAGTGTATTATGGAAGAATAAAAGATACTTTTGGTCCTGTCGTAATGGACAAGGTAAAAGCATTTGACGCAGATATAATGGGTCAAGTTATAGTAAACGACGATATGGAAAAAATAACAAAATCAGTTTTAGATTATATAGACCAAGGTGCTGAATTAGTACTATGTACAGGTGGTATGAGTGTAGACCCAGACGATAAGACACCAGGAGCTATAAAGGCTACAGGAGCTAGAATAGTTTCTTATGGAGCACCAGTTCTTCCAGGAGCTATGCTTTTAATAGCTTATTATGAAAAGGATGGAAAACAAGTTCCAATAGTAGGTCTTCCAGGATGTGTAATGTACGCTGCTAGAACTATATTCGATTTAGTTCTTCCTAGAATAATGGCAGACGATATGATAACTGCTGATGATCTAGCTGATTTAGGATTAGGTGGATTATGCTTAAACTGTAAAGTATGTACATTCCCTAATTGTGGATTTGGTAAAGGGGCAAAATAGATTTAGTTGACTATAAAAACCTTCTTTATAGTATTTATACTGTAGGGGAGGTTTAATTTATATAAAGGGAGGATTATACATTGAAATTTGAAGAATTAGATAAAAAATGCCAAGATAATTTAATTGGTAGAATAGAAAGCGCTATATATACGTATTTAGAGTTAAGCCACATGGATGGAGATATAGATCTTCCAAGCCAGGAGGAATACGTAGAGTTTTTCAACTTATATGATGAAGATTACGAGATAGATGAAAATGGAATAGCAAAGAGCATAGTGCCAAATGAGCTTCATAGTAATTACGATGTAGAAATTAAAAACTGCAAAGTTATATTAAAAGTATGTCAAAAAAATGTATAATTATTAATAAATCCCAGTAACATGATTAGTGGGATTTATTTTTGCGATTAATATTAATAGAGAGATTGAAGGTGTAATATGAAACAAGTAAGTATAAGAAAATGCGACAGCTACAATTACGATGTCGTTAGGGCGTCATTTGAAAAATTGATGGATGATATAGGTGGGATTGAGAAATTTATTAGAAGAGGTAGTAGGGTGCTTATAAAACCGAATTTAGTTATAAAAAAATCTCCAGAGGAGGGAGCTACAACTCACCCTGTTTTAGTTAGAATTTTATGTGAGGAGCTTTTAAAGCTAAATTGCAAGGTCGTGATAGCTGAAAGCCCTGGAGGACCTTATAGCAAAAGCATATTAAAGGGAATTTACGATGTATGTGGTATATCTGATGCAGTCAAAGATCTAGATGTAGAGCTAAATTACGATGCATCTGAAACAGAAGTACATAATGGGGAGGCTAAGTATTTAAAAACTATGAAGATAATTACTCCTATAACAAAGGTCGACCATGTTATAAATTTGTGTAAATTAAAAACTCATAAAATGGCAAAGTACACAGGAGGAGTTAAAAATTTATACGGAGTTATAGTCGGAATTCAAAAGGCGGAAATCCACCATAGATTTAAAAAAGAGGAGGAGTTTTGTGAAAATGTATTATTAGATATATGTCAGTACATAAATCCTTCGCTTACAATAATGGATGGTATATACGCTATGGAGGGAGAAGGTCCTACAGCAGGGGATGTTAGAAATGCAAATGTACTTCTAGCTTCTGATAGTCCATATGCACTAGACATAGCTGGATGCAAGCTGATAAATTTAGATCCAAATAAAGTAGGTACAGTTAGAGGATCTATAAAAAGAAATTTAATAAAAAATGATTTTTCAGATATAGAATTTATAGGCGATGATATAGAGAGCTTAGTTATAAAGGATTTTAAAATACCTGTTACAAGCTCTGACTTTAGGCTTTTATCGCTAAAATTTCCAAAGCCGATTGGAGATATAATAGATAAAATAATAACTCCAAAGCCAGTAGTAAAGACAAATGAATGTATAAAATGCGGAAAATGCAGAGAAGTCTGTCCTGCTAAAGTCATAAAGATGACAAAAGATGGTCCAAAGATAGATTTAAAAAACTGCATTAGATGCTATTGCTGCCATGAATTATGTCCTCAAAAGGCGATTTATATAAAGCAAAATATATTTTTTAAATTGATAAAATAAATGAAATAATCTATAAAATAATGTAAAATATTATATAAAAATATATAAAACTGTAGAAAGGAGTATTTAGTAGATAAACTGCTAAAGAAGATTATGATTTTAATAAAAAATGGAAGATTAATAGACCCACTTTCTAAGAGAGATGAGATAGTAGATATAGCTATTGAAAATGACAAAGTAAAACAAATAGCTAAAAATATAAAGGAAGAAGGCTTTGACGAAGTAATCGATGCATCAGGATGTGTAGTATCTCCAGGGCTTATAGATATACATGTACACTTTAGAGATCCAGGACTTACTTACAAAGAGGACATAATAACAGGTGCGAAGGCTGCTGCAAAGGGCGGATTTACAACTGTAGTATGTATGGCAAATACAAAGCCTGTAGTAGACAATGTAGAAACTCTAAAATACGTATTAGACAAGGCCAAGGAAGCTGATATAAATGTACTTCAAGCGTCTACAGTTACAAAAGGGCTTAAAGGAAAAGAGCTTGTAGACTTTGAAGAAATGCTACAAAATGGTGCTGTAGGATTTACAGACGATGGTATCCCTATAAAGCATACTACTGTACTTTACGAGGCTATGAAAAAGGCTAAAGAATTAGACGTACCTATAAGTCTACATGAAGAAAATCCTTCTTTCATAACAAAGGCTGGCGTAAATGACGGTAAGGTATCAAAGGCTCTAGGACTAGAAGGAGGAGCTACTAGCTTAGCTGAAAATGTAATGGTTTCAAGAGACGTAATGATAGCGTTAGAAACAGGTGCTAAAGTAAATATTCAGCATATAAGCTCAAAGACTGCTGTCGATACTGTTAGATTTGCAAAATCTCTAGGAGCAAATGTATTTGCAGAGGCGAGTCCACACCACTTTACATTGACTGAGGATGCAGTTTTAAAACACGGATCACTTGCGAAGATGAATCCTCCACTTAGAACAGAACAAGATAGATTAGCTATAATAGAAGGCCTTAAAGACGATACTATAGAGATAATAGCTACTGACCACGCACCACATTCTGAAGAAGAAAAACAAAAAGAGCTTACACTATGTCCAAGTGGTATAACAGGACTTGAAACATCTCTAGGTCTTGGTGTAACTAACCTAGTTAAAACAGGCCACTTAGATTTAATGCACTTACTAGAAAAGATGACTATAAATCCTGCTAAGCTATACAAGCTAGACAGAGGATTTATAAAAGAAGGAGCTTTTGCCGATATAGTAATATTCAATGAAGATGAAAAATGGGAAGTAAAGGACTTTGCATCTAAATCAAAAAATACACCATTTATAGGCGAAATTTTAGATGGAAAAATAAAATACACAATAAGCGAAGGTAAAGTAGTTTATAGAGGATAAAGAAGCAAAAGTATGCTATAATTTACTTAGC
>NZ_JBJDXL010000231.1:0-4500 GCF_051866655.1 Intestinibacter sp. | reverse complement strand
ATGAAATTTTTCCTCAAAATAATTTAATGCTAATTCTATTCTTGTCATTTGTAATAACCTCCATAAATTCAAATTTATAAACATAATCTCAAAAATATTAAAGAGTAAGCTTTAAACTAAGTTACTAAAAAAGCTCTTCATCTTCAATTTCATCTAAAACCCTTTTAAACTCATCTCTAGCCTGCTCTATCAAAATACTATTTTGTTTGTCTAAGACTGCTTCAAACTGTATAAGGGCATCTGCTATAACCTGTCTATCTTCACCAGTGAACTCCTCGTACATTCTCTCACCTCTAAAAAGAAGCTCCTTGTTCTTTTCTTGGTCTCTAGGATGGATTTTTAAATAGCTGAGCTCTTCAAATCTAGCCTTTACATCTTCTTCTGAAATTTTTTCATTTCCCTTTTGTATAATTACCTTTTTCTTTTCGCCTGTCGAATTCACCTTTACAACGACCTCTAATATAGAATTTATATCGTATGTATATGTTACATCTATAGACTGCGATCCTTCTGGTCCTTTTGGCACGGTTACAGATATTTCACCTAGCTTTAGATTGTTTCTAGCGAGTCTACTTTCTCCCTGCAAAATCTCGACTACTACTCTAGTTTGGTTGTCGTAGGCTGTATAGAAGGTCTCCGTTCTGCTCACCGGTATCACTGTGTTTCTCTCGATTATCGGACAGAAATACCCTGATTCTCGCTTGTTGTTCATAGTCCTTACAGATACCTCTGTTCCAAGCGAAAAAGGACATACATCTGTAAGCACAATATCCTTTATGCATTCATTTCTCTCCTTCATAGCCGCCTGAAGTGCTGCACCTATTGCGACGGCTTCGTCTGGATTTACGCTGGTATTTGGAAGTCTGCCAAATATCTTTCCTACAAATTTTCTAATTATAGGAAGTCTTGTGGCCCCTCCTATTAAAATTATCTCGTCTATTTGATTTAATTTTATCTTGGCATCCTTTAGGCTTCTCTCTATAGGTTTTCTAATTTTAGTTAAAAGAAGCTCACATGACTTTTCGTAGTCGTCTATATTTACTGATGTCTCGTAAGGCGTATCTTCTATATTGCATTTTATGGTAACTGTCTTGTTGTTTGAAAACTCCAATTTTGCCTTTTCACATTGCTTTCTTATACGAGATATAGTTTTTTTGTCTAGCTTTTCTTCGTCGATGCCGACTTTATTTACGAAAAATCTATAAAGCACCTCCGTAAAATCCTCTCCACCTATGAAGTTATCGCCTGCTACTGCCCTTACCTCCATTATGTTTTTAAACTTCTCTAAAATTGAAATATCAAATGTTCCTCCACCTAAGTCAAACACTAAAAATCTAGTGTTTTCATCTCTTTTATCGATTCCATAGGCAATTGCTGCAGCTGTCGGCTCGTTTATTATTCTGTTTACCTTAAGGCCTGCAAGCTCGCCAGCTTTCTTTGTAGCCTTTCTCTGGTCGTCGTTGAAATACGCAGGTACACTTATTATGGCTTCTTCAACCTTTACTTGAAGAAATACCTCAGCGTCCTCCTTCAAAGATTTTAATACAAAAGATGATAATTCCTCGGCCTTAAACTTTTTATCTCCTAAAACAAATTCTTTATTAGTCCCCATACTTCTTTTAAATACATCTGCTGTCATATCAGGATATAGTATTTTTCTTTCCTTTGCCACCTTTCCGACATATATATTGTCGTCTTCATCTATGCTCACGACTGAAGGCGTTAGATTTTCTCCCAATCTATTTGGTATCATCTTCGTTTGATTTTTATCAAAATAACAGGCTAAGCTGTTTGTAGTTCCTAAGTCAATTCCTATTATCATAATGTCGTCTCTCCTCAATTTTTATAAAATCCCTATTTTATAAGCTAGTCCAATTGCATCTTTATCTGAACAATTGTATTTAAGTGTTTCTTGTAAATAATCTCTGCAGGCTTCTATATTTCCTCTACAATATTCTAAATAAGCTAAACCATACAGAGCATCTATACAAGTTACATCATAGCATATAGCACATCTAGGAGTATCCAAAGCTTGTTTTAAATAATTTTCAGCTTTTTCATATTCTCCCAATATAGTGTATACCTCTCCTATAAATTTATATCCATATGCCTTTTGATCTAATTTTGATTCTATACTACTTATAGGCATATACTTAAGTATTTTATTGGCGTAGTTTTTGGCCTTTTCAATTTGGTTTATATCTAAGCAAATTTTAGCAGCAATTAAATAATTATATCTGTTGTCTTGTCTGTACTCCAACTCATTTATAACATCTGTTATCAATTTCAATGCTTTTTTGCTATTTCCTGTATAGTACAGTAGTCTTGCCTTTTCTCTCTTTTGGTCAGTATCTGGTTTTATTATAAGAGAATAATACTTCACAGCTTCTTTTATATTTCTCATCTCCCAATTGATATCTCCCATACGCTTAAAATAATCGAAGCTCAAATTTGAAAGTCCTTCTTCTTTTATGATTTCTTGCAAAATACCTTTAGCCATTTCAAATTGACCAGAAGATACATATTTATTGTAGACCTGCTCTAATGCATCTATATCATCTGTTTTTTTGTAGTTTTCCGTAAAGTACTCGATACATTCTTCTATTTTTCCTAATTTGCCATATACTGTCGCCAAATCATAGCTCAACTGATCTGGCTCTTCGTATTCATCGCTTTCTTCATATATCTCTTTTGCTTTTAAAAGATATTCACATGATTTTTCAGGCTGATCTAAAATATTGTAGTAATGTCCAAAATCTATATATACTCCAGGGTGATTAGGTAAATTTCTCTCTAGATAAATCAAATCCTCGTATACATCGTCCATATTGAACATATCGAAGTTTACTTCAATTCTTCTAAAATAATCTGTTATATCGTAATTTAAATCAATTTGCTTATTGTAGTATTCTAAGGCCTTGTCGTAATTTCCCTTTTCTCTGTAAATATCTCCTAGCTTTTGGTTTGAATAGCTATTGTCTGGATATATTTCATCTAAATACTCATATAAAGCCTTTGCATCATCTAGCTCGTCCTTGTAGTATAGAGCCAACGCCTTGTAGTAAAGCAAGCCTTGATTTTTCTCGTCGTATTTTAGTCCCTTTTCACAAAGCTCTAAAACTTCATCCTCGTCATTAGTATAGAAAATCATCTCAATGTAGTATAGATATAAATCTTGAGGAAATTTAATTTCACATTCCTTATTTTCTAATTTGTCTATTAAATCCTTATATAGCTTTTTAGCTTTTTCTACATCGCCTTCTTTTCTGATTATAGATGCCTCAAAATAATCTAAATCAGCACATTCAACCTCCTCGTCGCGTAAAAACTGAATAATATCTTTTGCATCATCTATTTCATCGACTTCTATAAGTATATTTATCTTGTAAATATATGCAAATAGATAGTAAGAACCAATCTCTAGCATTTGATCACAAGCATTAAATGATTCTGAATAAAGACCAAGCTTGTACAGAGACTCTATTTTAGACATATACGAAATTCTGTATCTAGGACATATATCTATAATTTTGTCGCTTAGCTTTACAACATCTTCATATCTTTCATTTAAAAATAAAATTCTAAGCTTTGTAGTTAAAGCAGATATACTCTTTTGTTTTATTTCTAGTGCCTTGTCGATATTTTGTAGTGCACTGCTGCTATCTTTTCTTTCCCAGTCAAAAATAGATTTGCATATATATAGCTCATGCATAGAAGTACATCTATGGTTGATTCTTTGTAATTTCTCTTTTGAATTATTTTTTATGGCGTCCTCCCATAACTTTAAATACTCTAATGATTTATCACATTTTTTCATATCCAAATAAATTTTGCTCATCATATAGTAATAAAATACATCTATTTCGTTATCAAGTTCTATAAGCTCCATAATCTCCATAGATTTTTGAGTATTTTCCTCCATAAAATATGTATCGGCAATTTGTAGCAAATACAACTTGTCTAAATCTTCTATATTTGATTTTTGCTCAAATTCTTCTATAATTTTCTTGTCTAAATCTGTAAACAACTCTTCTGTATCGTCGTCCTTGTATCCGTTTAAATGAAGATTTGTAATCAAGTCTCTTGCCTCTATTAGTTTCCCTTCATTTTCATAAATTCTACACAATCCTTCTACTGCCACAAAATTTTCAGGGTCCTCGTTTAAGGCCTCTTCATAATAAGGCTTTGCGTTTTCATAATCTTTTTTCTCGATTAAAATCATACCTTTTAGTAAATCTAAATCCATATGATGATTGTACTTATTTTGTACCTCTGATATTACCTCCCAGGCCTTATCTAATTCTCCCATATTATAGTAAATAAATGCTTCCTTTCTATCTAATTCAGGATGCTTTACCTCTGATAATTTTAGATTTTCGACCAGTTCTATAGCTTCATCTAGCTTTCCATCTCTATAGTATCCATTCATCTTATAAAAATCACGTAAAAAACCATCATAGTCGAGTTCTTCGTCTATTTCTAACAAGCTATATGGCGTAT
>NZ_JBJDXL010000230.1:0-4518 GCF_051866655.1 Intestinibacter sp. | reverse complement strand
ACATAAAAAAATGCCATTTTTTAGATATTCTCTATTATATGGCATTTTAATACTGTATTATTTATTACGATATTTATGATATACTAATTAATAATTAATATATCTTTTTTAATATTATTTGTTTTCTAATCTAACTCTAGCAGCATTTGCATGAGCGTGTAATCCTTCATCTGTAGCTAATTCAACTGCAACTGGAGCTAGAGATTTTATAGCTTCTTTATTTAATACTTGGTGTGTGCAAGTTTTTATAAATGTACCTACCCAAACTCCACCTGTATATCTAGATGCCTTTAATGTAGGTAGTGTATGATTTGTTCCTGATACATAATCTCCAAATACCTCTGCTGAATATCCACCTATAAATAGTGATCCATAGTTTACAAGATCTTCTATTATTCCTTCATTGTTTTTCACATTTATTTCTAGATGTTCTGGAGCGTATTCATTTGATAATTCTACTGCTTCTTTTAAGTCGTCTACTAAAATTATTTCTCCGTTGTTATCCCATGATGGCTTAGCTATATTTTTAGTAGGAAGTACTTCTAGCATTTCTTCTACCTTTTTTTCTACTTCTTTTGCAAATTTTCTATTAGTTGTTAAAAGTATTCCTCTGGCATTTAAATCGTGTTCACATTGTGCAAGCACATCTGCTGCTATATATGTAGAGTTTGCTGTTTCGTCGGCTATTATAAGTACTTCACTTGGTCCTGCGACAAAATCTATACCTACAGTACCGTAGCATTGTCTTTTAGCTTCTGTTACGTATTTATTTCCTGGTCCTACGATTATGTCTACTGGTTTTATACTTTCTGTTCCATATGTAAATGCAGCTATTGCTTGTACACCTCCAGTTGCGTAGATTTCATCTGCCCCTGCTATATCCATAGCTACTAGTGTTTTAGGATTTATTTTTGCAACATCCTTCATAGTTGGAGAGCATGCTACAACTCTTTTAACACCTGCAACCTTTGCTGGTATTATAAGCATTAGAGCAGTTGAAAATAAAGGATATCCTCCACCTGGTACATATGCTAGACAAGAATTAACTGGTATATGTTTTTGACCTAGGATAACGCCTGGGTATATTTCTTTTTCGAAGTTATTGTCGAAGCTTTCTTTTTGTGCTTTAGCGAAGCTTTCTATATTTGCAGCAGCCACCTTTAAGTTTTCGATAAATTTATCGTCTACTTGTTTATATGCTTCTTCGATTTCTTCCTTTGAAACTCTTATTACCTCTCTATTGTTGTTGTCGAATTTCATATTGTATTTTTTTAGAGCTTCGTCTTTATTTATTTTTATATCTTCTATTATAGAAGATACTTGTTCTTTTACGATTTTTTCAGTTTCAACATTTTTAAATGTTGAATTTTTTATTATCTCCATCTTTTTTCCTCCTATTTCCAATATTTATATATCTATATTTTATTATAATCTATATAAATAAAATTAGATACAAATTTTTACAGGAATACGTTTCTAAGTTTCTAGAGAGAAATAGGGAATGCCATTTAACGAGACATTCCCTATTTCAAACAACAACTTATTTTTAAATCTACTTTTAGCAAAGTATCCTTACAGGCTTAATTTTAATATTTTACTCATATCTTCACAGTAATTATTATTTTGTATAGCATCTAGGCTATCGTTTATAGCACATTCAGAAGAAGCATCTACCATAACAGCTAATTCATCATCTTGAGCTATTACCTCAGAATCTATTAATTTTTCCTTTAAAACAGATATTATCTTGTCCTTTTGAGGTTTTTTGAATCTAAGTAAAGCCTTACATTCACTTGATACTAGCTTATCTACAGGTACTTGTTCTTGAATAAACGCATCTACATTATTTATACGTTTATCGTATATATCTAGTACATCTGCATATACTGCACTTCCTGTAGCGTCTTTTCCTGCTCCTTTACCTACAAATGATACTTCCCCTAAGAAGTCTCCATTTGCAACTATTATATTGAATTCATTATCTATTTTAGACATTATATTGTCGTTATCTACTAAAACTGGTCTTACAAATCCATTTACCTTTCCGTCTTTTAATTTACTTTGGCCAACTAATTTTATTTTGCATCCAAGTTGTTTTGCGTATTCTATATCTTTATGTTCTATTTTATCTATACCTTCTAGATAGAAATCCTTCCAGTAAACTCTCTTGTTATATGATAAAGTAGATAGTATTGATAATTTTCTACCTGCATCATATCCCATTACATCTGCTTCTGGATTAGCTTCGGCAAATCCTAGATCTTGCGCTTCTTTTAATGCTTCTTCATAAGATAAATTTTCATCGTACATTTTTGATAAAATAAAGTTTGTAGTTCCGTTTAGTATAGCAGATATTGAACTTATTTCATTTCCTTCTAGTGATTCTATAAGTGGTTTTATAACTGGTATACCACCGCCTACTGAAGCTTCAAATTTTATACATACTCCGTTCTCTTTAGCTAAGCTAACTAATTCTGCACCGTATTCAGCTAACATATCTTTATTTGCAGTTACTACGTTTATTTTATTTTCTATTGCCTTTTTTAAATATTCATAAGATGGATGTAATCCCCCTAGTAATTCAACCATTACATCTATACCTTTAGCAAATATATCGTCTATATTTGAAGTTAAAACATCTGCATGCTTTTTATGTGAGTATTTATTTACATCTCTAACTAATATACCTTCTATACTTATATCTCTTTTATCCTTGTTACTATCAATTATATCTACTAATCCGCTTGCAACTGTTCCGTATCCTAATATTCCTATTTTCATTTTTAAATTTACCTCCTACTAGCAATTTTTCTTGTATATACTATTTATTTTTGTAATAAAAAAGACTCCTGTCCTTAAAAGGGACGAGTCTCTCGCGGTTCCACCCTATTTAGTTATTTTTATAATAACTCACTCAAAGTTTTAACGCGACTAACGGTAAGTCTTACTACTATATCTCTATAACTTCAGACCACAGCTCCTAGGTAGTTTTCAATCCCTCTAATTTAGAAAATCTTCCAGCTATAAATTTTCCTCTCTGTAAACCGAATTAGATTTACTCTTCCTATTCATTGCCTTTTTGATTATTTTTTAATTTTGCTTTTAAAAATATAATTTTATTTTTAAAATAAAAAAACTCGTCCCTTGTAATAAAAAGGACGAGATATTCTCCCGCGGTTCCACCTAATTTGATAAAAATCCACTCAATGTCTTAACGCGACTAACGGTAAGTCTTACTACTATATCTCTATAACTTCAGACCACAGCTCCTAGGTAGTTTTCAATCCCTCTAATTTAGAAAATCTTCCAGCTATAAATTTTCCTCTCTGTAAACCGAATTAGATTTACTCTTCCTATTCATTGCCTTTTTTTAATTAGATTTAATAATTATATAATATGATATAATTATCAAATTGTCAACTTTCTTTTATATTTTTTTGTATTTTTATTCTATTTCTTTTTTTATAAAGGAGCCTTGCATTGACTTCAGAGCCGATTAAAATAGTCCAGCAACTCAAATAAATCCAAGTTATAAGTACTACTATTCCTCCCAAACTGCCATATATGACATCGTAATTTGAAAAATTATTTACATAAAAAGAATAAAAATAACCTACTACAATCCAAAGAAATGTAGATATTACAGCTCCAGGAATGGAATTTTTATAATTCACATGAGTATTTGGAGTAATAGTGTAAAGAGCAACTAATATTATTATAATTACAGAAATCCCAATACTATATCTTAAAATATTCCATATATAAATAAAATACTTATCTAAATTAATTAAATTAAATACAAATATTCCAATTTTTTCACCACATATAAGCAATATCATAGACATAATTATAAGAATCAATAGCATAATTGCAAAAACAATAGATATAAATAACACCTTAAAAAAAGATCTGCTCTCATTTACACCGTAGGATCTATTAATACCCCTTATAAGGGATTTTACAGCCTTTGACATAGACCATATCGCTAAAAAAAAGCTGGTCACCAAAAGCTTAATGCTTCTATTTCCTATAATAGACCTAATAAGACTCTCCAATATTACAAAAGCGCTAGCTGGCACTAAAGTTTCTAGTATATTTATATATCTATTTAAATATATAACTGGAATAAAAACTACTGCACTTATCGTAAATAATAAAAATGGAAATAAACAAAGTAACATATAAAAAGAAACTTCTGCCGCCCTAGAATTTATATTGCCCACCTGGATTTTTCCATATTTTTTTTCAAAATTATTTTTAACATCCAATAACTTTTTTATTATTTTTTTAATTTGATCCAACCTCCTCATAAATTTAATCTATTTAAATATTATAATAAATTATATGTACTTTTACATTAATTAAATTTTATTTTCTGTATTAAATGCAAATTATATGTGTTTTTATTAATTTACATTTATAAATTCTCTCATACTATATATATTCCTTCCCCAACCATTGTAATTATATTTAACAACTTTGTGTTGATGCTTTGACTACAACAACTCAACACATCTA
>NZ_JBJDXL010000229.1:2662-4524 GCF_051866655.1 Intestinibacter sp. | reverse complement strand
AAGGGGCGATGAATACGAAGGGTATGATATTTTGTTGCTGCAAATAGATACTACAGATGACGATGACGAGGATATACATATAATGTGGGGAGATTCTGGAGTTTGTAACTTTTTTATTGATAGAGAGAAGTTGAGAAATAGGGATTTTAGTGATGTTATTTATAATTGGGATTGTTATTAGAGGTTAAAGGTTTAGAGAGAAAATGATATGAAGCAATCAGATATACAAATTGTTTTTCCAGAGCTAGAGGATTCTGAGATTATTTATTTAAAGGAAGTGTTCGATGGATATATTGAATATAATGCTAGTAGTAATTTAAACATAGAATGCTCTATTTATGATGAAGTGAATGAACAGTTTATAATTGCTATATGGATTCGAGGTGACGTGGATTACCTATTTTTAGATAAAAATTACAACATTATAAAAGCTAAAAGAGAAACAGAAGGCGTCAATCCAAAGTTTATAGTCGCTCCAGATAAGAGTATATGGGTTTCTCTCACTTATACAGGTACAGATCAAGTTAAGGAAATTGTCCTTCCACTTGAAAATAGAGCTAGGATAAATAAGCTGATATTAAAAAGAGATATTGGCTATGATTATTATTTTTCCCTAAAAAATAAATATTATTCATATTGCAAGGAATTATTTAATGATAAAGATAGAGATATGATTTCTTATTATGAATTTAATAAAAAAGGTATTTATAAAGGAAAGAAAACTAAGAAAATTGATTTACCTAATAGATGGGAGCCTATCGTTTGCGATGATGAATTATACATAGTAAATTATATAGATACTGAGAGAAAAATTCTTGTGAGAAAACTGATAGAAGAAAATTTTGAGTTTGAAAGCAAGGGGTTTGATTTTCCACAAGGTTATAGACTATATCCTTTAGAATGTGATTTTGAAAATAATAGTTCTTTTATGTATTTTGAGTATAAAGGCAATGTATTAAATTATATTGAGTTTGATAGTGATGGAAAAGTTGTGGATAACCATGAAATACTGAAGCTAGAACAAATCGATTATTTTTTCTCGACATATATGCCTGTTGTGGATAAATATGGGATATATACGTTTAAGTATAATAGCGGTCAGGGAAATGGAGCTGTCAGATTTAATAAGGATAAGTGTATTTCGACTTATTTTGAAGATGGCAAGAACTTGATTAAGGATGGCAAAAAGATATGTGAGATTAATGGAAAAATATCTTATGAAATTTTAGAAGGAAAAGGTAATGTGGATTTAATCGCTTATCGTGTTGGACGTGGAGGAAAGGATAAGAAAAAATTTATTATTCTCAAGTAAATTATAAAGGGAGTGGACGAAATGTTCACTCCTTATTTTGTAAAATAAGGAAGTATTATTTATAAAGAAAATAATTTATAAATTAGGGCAAATAGTATAATATTAATGTACAAGGGATTTAATAAGTAAAGGAATAAATAATAAAAATGAAGAAATAAATATATATCGAAAGATAAGGAGGTTTCGTGATGCCTAATTCAATGAATAAAAGTTGTTCGGCTAGATTAACTATAAAAAATATAGGAAATTTAAAACATGCAGACATAATTATAGATGATAACTGTGTAATCGCTGGTCATAATAATATAGGAAAATCTACTATTACTAAAATTATTTTTTCTATAATAAAGGCTGTTAATTTAGGTGATAAAATATATGATGATTTTATAGATAAAATATCGGAGTATAGTAATGAAGAAAGGAAAGTTCAGATAGTTAAATTTACTAAAAAATATAATATTCATTTTGGAGAGGAAAATTCTATTAATGATTTAAAAGACCATTTGTATTTTAAATATATACAAAGGTATTTAAATTCTACTTTAGGTGA
>NZ_JBJDXL010000229.1:0-2562 GCF_051866655.1 Intestinibacter sp. | reverse complement strand
AAGTTATTTATAATGTTAGACAAGTTAGTCAGAAATAAGAGTGTAGATAACAATACATTACTTATGTTTGATGAACCAGAGGAAGGTATGCATCCTGAGTGGCAATTGGATTTTATAGAAAAGTTATTTGATATCGATGTTCATTTTGCTTTGACAACTCATAGTCCTTATATAATACAGAGCTTGATATATAATGCTAAACAAAAACATGAAAAAGTGAATTATTATGTTGTGGAGCAAGATAAAGAGTTAGGATATGCTATTAGTAAACAAGAGGATAAGCCTCTTAATATAGTAAAAGATTTGACTAATCCTATATTGAAGGTTAGAGGATTTTAATATGGGAGGTAGTATGGATAAATTAGAGTATTTAGAAGAGAAGGTAAATAGATATCCTAATATAGAAAGGCAGTTAATAAAAATTTTGTTTGCTTCAGATAAAACTTTGGAAAAATTAAAAGAAGATTCAAGTTTAATAAATGATAACAATTTATTTATAGATAGTGATTTAACAATGCTAGGTTTAGATGATTTAGGGCGAAGAAAAAAGCATGCGACAGCTGATGGTATGGAGGTTTCGAAATCAAAAGGGATATTACTTATAGAAGCCAAAGATATTACAGAGGCATTGTTGAAAAGATTACAAGCAATTGTAAATGATGAAGATATGAATTTAAATTTAGAAAGAATTGTTGATATAAGAATACAAGAGGTACATAGAAAATTAGATGGAAGTGTAGCTTTATTAAATAGACTTTTAAAGCCTATAGATCAGAGTTTAACTAGTGATGATAATATATGTATTGGTTTATTTATAGATTATAAATTGACTGATGTAGATGAATTTGGCTTGACAGGTGATATAGGCTTGTTGAGAGATGAAATAGATGAGTATTGTGAGAGTAAAGAAACTAAAATATTTACTAATAAAGGTCTTAGAGAAATGGAAGATTTAATTGAGCAATATTCTACATCTAGGTAATATAGATAATTTAGGCAAAAATGTAAATATATGTTATTATAGTTATTGTAATATGGGGAATAATTTTAGAAGGAGTAAGTTGGAAATTATGGAACAATTAAATGTAATAGACCAATATTTTGAAAAAATAGGACTAAAGGAAGCTAAGGATCGCGACGAGTTTTTCAAGGAAATAGACGAAAAGCATGGAGTGAACTTGACTCAAAACATAGACTTAGCGATGTCACTTAGAAAAGATACTAGTAATGGTAAAATATATTCAGTGAAAAACAAGGACTTAGACACAAGCATGGATTTCGCTGGGTATTATTATGATTTGTATAGAGAATTTTTTACTTGGATGATTGAAAATGCTGATTTAGATGGGAAGAAAATCCTAGACCTAGGATGTGACAATGGAATAGCTACTTGCTTTTTAGCATCAGTTTATCCAAATGCTGAGGTAGTTGCAGTTGACAAGAGCAAAAAGGGCATCAAATGTGCAGAAGAAATCGCAGCAAAACTAGGCTTACAAAATGTAAAATTCGAAGTAGTAGATGCCAAGAAAATAGATAAATTCTTCAAACAAGAAAAATTCGATGCAGTCGTATCTATAAGATCTATGCTAGAAATCACAAATTTACCTAAGCTTAAGAGTTTCTGGAGCATAGACGATGTGGAAAAATCATTAGTAGTTGCAAACAGCGTAGTTAAATTTTTCAGAAGCGTAGAAAAGGTTATGGCAGATGATGCTAAGCTGATAACTTTTGAGAGATTAGAAGGTGCTGAGGAAATTCTAAATTTCGTCAAATCAATGAGAGAATCAGGGCTATACATAAATACAGAAAGCATGTGCAAGGTGCAATTTTACGAATTAGACAGCTACGAACAAATGCCTGTAATCGTGTTCGATAAAGCGAAAAGAGAAGAAATCACATTTGGTGAATTTATCGAGATATACAGCAAATTGCCTGTTTTAAATAAGCATAAAGATGTCGACGACGACTTCAAAATAGAGCTTGAATTCAAGGCGATAGAAGATAAAAAGCTTGTCTTCGGAACACAAATAGACTACAAAAATGGTGCTGGCAGCGAGAGAAGAGAAGTATGGCAAGCTGGCGACAAGTTCGTGTGCTATAAGTACAGCAATATCGGACGTAGAGAGCTTGTGACAGATGTTGCTGATAAGGACGAGACTATAAAGGATATTAGAAATATGGCTGGATTTATCGGCAGAATGGGGAATAAGGTGTCTGAGTATTTTAGCTTGGAAGAGAGAGACGCTATTAAATAGAGAATGTTTTTATGGAGAGGGAAGTTATTTTTAGGGGTAGCTTCTCTTTTTATTGTATAAAAATAGCTCACCGAATATGGTGAGCTTTTAATTCAAAAATAAATAACTGTCATCGTCATTCCGATGAGAGTTATTTTAAAAAATAGATAATTGTCATCGCCATTCCGATGAGAATTATTCTATTTATATTATATGATAATTATAATAAAATTATACAAAAAAGTCAAATTTAAATTAAAAATATTTTATTATTATAAAATTTATATTATTATTATAAATAAAATTATATTTAAAATATGAAAGGATT
>NZ_JBJDXL010000228.1:0-4539 GCF_051866655.1 Intestinibacter sp. | reverse complement strand
GCTTGTCAAATGAGTGTAGAAGCAGTTTTAAAGGAATTAGGTGTAGAAGCTAAGCTAGATCACACTGACATCTCAAGTGTTTCAGGAGCAAACGCAGATATAGTAATATCAGGTAAAAACTTCGAAAAACAATTCGAAAGATATTCTATAAGCTGTCCAAAAATATTCTTAAACAGATTAGTAGACAAAAAAGAAATAAAAGAAAAATTAGTTCCAGTTTTACAAGAATTAGGTGCTCTTTAAAATCAAAGAGCCCAGTAAAAGCAATTTATAAAATTATAAATCATAACAATTTAATAAAAAGGGAGGAAAAACTATGGCAGCATTAGATTTTATAATCAAAAATATTTTAACTCAAGCATCAATCATAATAGCACTAATAGCATTATTAGGATTAGTTTTACAAAAGAAACCATTAGGAACAGTAGTATCAGGAACAATGAAAACTATGTTAGGTTTCCTAGTATTATCAGCAGGTTCTTCAGTAATCGTAAGTTCATTACTATATTTTGGTGATATATTCCAATCAGCATTCGGACTTCAAGGTATAGTAGCTTCAATAGAAGGTATAAACGGACAAGCCATGAATGAATTAGGGCTTGGTAGTGAAATAGCTATTACTTTAGCAGGTATATTCATAGTAAATATATTAATAGCAAGATTTACTAAATTTAAATACATATTCTTAACAGGTCAAGCTTTATTATGGGAAGCAACTTTATGTGCAGTATTTGCTTACTACTGTGGATTAAGAGGATTACCACTAATACTTGCAGGTAGTATAGTAGGTGGATTCTTCGCAACATTCATGCCAGCATTTGCACAACCTATAGTTAAGAAGATCACAGGTAGTGAAGATATAGCATTAGGACATTTATGTACTATAGGATATATGTTCACAGCATTAATAGCAAAATTAACTGGAGGAAACTCTAAATCAACAGAAGATATAGAATTACCAAAAAGCTTAGAATTTATGCAAGATACTTATCTATCAGTAATGGTAGTTATGGTTCCATTATATGTAATAACAGCAGCATTTGCAGGACCAGCAGCTTGTGCAGATTACTGTGGAACTACAAACTACATAGTACATGCATTCTTACAAGGTATGCAATTCGTAGTTGGTGTATACGTATTAATGACAGGTGTTCGTATGTTACTTGCTGAAATCGTACCAGCATTCCAAGGTATATCAATGAAATTAGTTCCAAATTCAGTTCCAGCATTAGACTGTCCAGTATTATTCCCATATGCACCAAATGCAGTAATATTAGGATTTGTATTCACTACAATAGGATCAATAATAGGTATGTTCACTACACCTTTAGTAGGATTACCAATGGTACTTCCAGGAGTTTTATCTAACTTCTTCGCAGGTGGTACAGCAGGTATATTCGCTAACCAAGTAGGTGGTAGAAGAGGGGTAGCAATTGGTTGTATAGCACATGGTATATTCATAACATTCTTACCAGCTATGTTATCTCCAATGTTAGCTGAAATAAAATTTATAGGAACTACTTGTACAGACGTTGATACAGTAGTAACAGCATTCTTCTTCATGTTAATTAAATCAATTACAGGAGTTTTCGGATTCTAGAGTAATTAATTTTTAGAAATTTAACAGCTACTAGCTAATCATTATAAGTATAATTAGCTAGTAGTTATAAATTAATAAAAAGTTGTAATAGGAGGAATTTACATGTTCTTTTTATTCGGAAAGAAAAAAGATAAAGCAGAGAAAAAAAGCAAAGAAACAAAGGTTGAAAAAACAGTCAATATAGAAGAAATATTACAGACAATAGAAAGTGAAAAAGCAAAATTAGAATCACTTTCAGGTAAAGAACGTATTGAATGCTTAAATAAATTAGGATCTTTATATTTTCAAGCGGAAAAAATTTCTGAAGCTATAGAAATGTATGAAACAAGCTTAGAAGAAAATAAAGAGCTAGGAAAAGCATATACAGATTTATTAAAGCTTTACAATATTAAGAGAAAAGAAGCTTCAGATTCTAAGGATGAAGATCAAGTTAAGATGTACATGGATAAAATCAACAGCTTGATGCAATTATCAAAAGACGTAATACGCGGAAAAGCATAAAATACTTAAAAAAGTAAACAAAATATAAAAATACATATAAAAGCATAAAAAGGAGACAGAAAAATGTATAAGAATTTAATAGAATTATTTAAAGAAAATGAAGGTAAGGGAGCTGTTGGAGCATTCAACCTACACTGCTTTGAAATGCTACCAGCTATGATAAAAGCAGCAGAAGAAATAAATGTTCCAATAATAATACAAACTTCACTTGGTACAGCTGAGTATATAGGATTTGAACCATTAATAGCAGCTGTAAAAGCATTAGCAGAAAAATCAACAGTAAGTGTTGCATTACATATGGACCACTGCAAAGATATCGAAAAGCTTAAAAAAGCTATAGACTGTGGATACAGCTCAGTTATGTACGATGGTTCTTCATTACCAATAGAAGAAAACATAAAAAATACAAAAGAAGTAGTTGCATATGCTCACGAAAGAGGAGTTTCAGTAGAAGGTGAAGTTGGTTCTATAGGTGGAGCTGAAGAAGGTGTAGTAGTTGCAAAGGACGATGCAATGTACACTAAACCAGAAGATGCATTATACTTCGCTACTGAAACAGGTGTTGATGCATTAGCAGTTTCTATAGGAACTACTCACGGTCAATACAAATCAAAAGCTAAAATAAACTATGAATTATTAACTGAATTAAAAGCTAAATTAGGAGATACAGGATTAGTTTTACATGGTGGAACTGGAGTATCTGATGAAGATATGAAACGTTGTGTACGTGAAGGAATGAAGAAAATAAACGTAGGAACTGAATTAAACAAATCTTACATAGAAGTAGTAAACACTACATTCCCAGATGCAACACCTTTAACTTCTTTAAGAAAACTTTTAGGGCCTGCAAACGAAAAAATAAAAGATATTATAATAGATAAAGCAACTTTATTCAAAATGTAATATAGAAAATTAATCTTAAATATAAACGGGCTAATTGTAACGATTAACCCGTTTATTTACTTAAAGGAGAATAATTATGAAGAAGGTACTAATACTATTAGCTGGATATCCAGCTACAGGAAAATCTTTTTTATGCGATAAAATACTAGACAAATACCCTGAATTTCAAGTTGTATCTCAGGATACTATGAAGGAAGAATTGTTTGACGAATATGGATTTAATAATCTAGAGGAAAAAGTAAAGATAGAGCAGTTGAGCTGGCAAAAATACTATGAAACTATAGATTATAAAATGAGCCAATCTGAGATGATAATATCTGATTATCCATTTAGCGATAAGCAAAAGGGGACTTTAGACGATTTATCTAAAAAGCACGATTACAAGGTGCTTACTATCAGATTAATTGGAGATATACCAACTTTATACCAAAGATCAATCCAAAGAGACAACGATTCATCTAGACATCTATCACATATGGTCAGCTGCTATCACAAGGGGGATGTATTAGAGGATAGAACAAAGGGTGATTGCTTCGTTACTTTTGAGATATTTAAGGATAGATGTGAAAATAAAGGCTACGATAAATTCCAATTGGGAGAATTAATTGAAATAGATGTAACTGATTATAGTAAAATAGATTATGATCAAATTTTAAGTGATATATCAAAATTTATAGATTAGATATTAAAATTATAGGGGGAAAAAGATATGGAAAAAAGTAAAATTTTAGGAATGGTGGACCACACTTTATTAGCACAAACTTCTACATGGGAACAAATTAAAGAACTTTGTGATGACGCTTGTTTATATAAAACTGCTTCAGTTTGCATTCCACCTTCATTTGTAAAAAGAGCAAAGGAATACGTTGGAGATGATTTAAAAATATGCACAGTTATAGGATTCCCAAATGGATATCAAACTACAGAGGTCAAAAAATTTGAAACAAAGGATGCAATAGATAATGGTGCTGATGAAATCGATATGGTGATTTCAATATCAGATTTAAAAGACAAAAAATACGATGAAATAGAAAGTGAAATAAAAGCGCTAAAAGAAATTTGTGGCGATCTTATATTAAAGGTAATCATAGAAACTTGCCTACTTACAGAAGAAGAAAAAATTAAGATGTGTGAAATCGTTACAAAATCAGGAGCAGACTATATAAAAACATCTACAGGATTTTCTACAGCAGGGGCTACTTTTGAAGATATAGCTCTATTCAAAAAACATGTAGGAGAAAATGTAAAAATAAAGGCAGCTGGAGGAATTTCTTCATTTGAAGATGCAGAAAAATTTGTAGAGCTTGGTGCTGATAGACTTGGAACAAGTAGATTAGTAAAAATTGCTAAGAAGGAGAAATAAAAATGGCTATAATGTGTATAGGTCAGTCTGCATACGACATCCTAGTCCCTATGCAAGACAGTATCGTTGAAAATCAAAAATACAGAATCACAGACAAAGTAGAATGTGGAGGAGGTCCTGCTTTAAACTCAGCTTACTTATGCTCACTATGGGGAGCTGAGGTTTACCTAGT
>NZ_JBJDXL010000227.1:0-4539 GCF_051866655.1 Intestinibacter sp. | reverse complement strand
TGAGTTTAAAATATATGTACCTGTATATTGAAACATAATTATGATTTTTTAGTTTGTTGTTGTGACTGTAGCTGAGCTGGCGGTGCTATAGTCTGATTAACTGGAATATTAGTTTGAAGTCTTGGATCACTAGAGTTCTCCATGACTAATTTTACCAACCCATTAATAATCTCTTGACATACATAATCAGGAAATTCCATCATTTGTGATGTATCTCTTGTAGAATCTAATTGTGTTTGTGTTAAACGTAAATGTTGAGGTGATTTTAGATAATCAATATGAATATTCTTTAATTGAAATACAGAATCATCACGTCCATATCTAATCTCACATCTGACTGTACTGGCATTACCAAATCTATGACCTATATTCTTTTCAACTAAACTTTCTTGTTTATTTCCAATTTTAATAGATCTTGAAAGATTAGAATTAGTTTCATAGTTATAGTCTCCGGATGGAGTATCTGTTCCAGTTCCTAAACTAGTATCAGATACATAACTATTAGTTGGAAGATCAGTAGATTTGTTTACATTATGGATAAAATAATAAGGACGTCTATAAGATGGTCTCATATAGAAATTATTAATAACTAGAGGCCACATATCAGAAGTCAATCTTGTTGCTCCACAATTCCATAAATCTCCTGCATCCCAACAGTCTTTTTGTTCATTTACTTTAAATATACAAACACAATTAAGCATATGAAGATAATCATCAGGCAGATCGGCCTCATATGTAGCTCCATACAAACCTTTAATTGTTTCTGAATCAGCAGTACCATAAGCTGAATCAGCTTTCTTAACAGGAAGTATAGCAGTCGCTTTTAATACTCTCAAATCATCAGTAGTTTGCTGATTAGCATCATAGATATTATATCTAGTATTTATATATTGCAATACAGCTTTATTTACTAAATAGTTAAAATCTGGGAGTAAAAGACTTGGAGCTTCTACTTTATTCATTTCCACCAATAAGGCTTCGTAGAGCTGCTTAAGTGTCATTATTTATTTTCTTTATTTAATTTCTCTAAGGCTTTTGGATTACTTACCTCTAAATCAGGATAAGTATCTCTCTTTATAGATTCTAATAACTTCTTATTTCTAGGATCTCGCATCCATGAAATAACTACATCAATAGTTCCTCCTAAAGAGATTCCATCACCATAAACATAAATACCAGAAACACTTCTGATAACTCCTTTATCTCTTGCATCTAAGAAGAGCGTTCTTAACTCTAAATCTTCTCCAGTATATAATTTAATAATTTTATCTGGATCTCTAGATGCAATCTCTAACAGATAATCCTTAATATCTGAATCAGAAGCATGAGACATGTGTTTACCAAGTATTCTGGCTACCTTTAATCTACCTTCTGCTCCTCTAGGATCATCAAATATATAACTTTCAGCATCATGAATCTTTTGTCTCTTACTAACTTTCTTTTGTACTTCTACTCCAGGTCTTTCTATATAAAGTTCGGCTCTTCCATATCGTTTAGAATCACCGTCTATAATAAGATTACCTTTAGCATCTCTTTGTTCTCTAGAATCTGCAATCATAGGACAATTTTTAATTGCTTCCCATCTTGCCTCATCCCAAGGATCAGTAAGATCAAAAGTTTTCCCATCTTCTATTGTAAATGTCTCTGTTACTTTAATAAAAGGTTTGCCACTATTTCTTTCAGCATCAGAAACAATCATATTTCCAAATGAATCAACCTGCTTAACACACTCAGGCCAATTTCCATTCTTATCTCTACAAGGTTGGATGTAGTATTTCATTCCTACCTTACCAAAAACACTTCTTAAAACTATTTTTGACTCTTCCATATTAATTCATTATTACTTATACTATTTAAGAATAAGGGAAGAGTAAATCTTCCCTTATTAGTTTTATATCTTTTATTAGATTTCCTCTAAAATGAAGCTACGATAAGGAGAGAATACTCCAACACCTGAGTATCCCCAGTTAATTAACTTATTAGCAGCTACAGCAGAAGAAACTACTCCAGATGACAAACCGTCTAATCCTCCTACGCCCTTTAGGAGGTAATATTAACTTAATATTTTTATTAAGATTAGACTATATCATTAACTTATTTAATTTAAATGTATTTAAACACATATCCTTTAGTAGTGGATATTTGACCATTTAAAACTTTGCGTACATTAGTATATATTTTCTTGCATTCTGCAACGGATTCAAATTCATTAATTAAATTACCATTTAAATCATACTGACCAACTTTTCTTTTAATGCCTGGATTACTATAATTAGATTTATCATTCATTTTTATAACCTTATTTATATTCCATTGATATTTGCCTAAAGTTAATCCAGAATTAGCTGCTTTATATAATTTTTTACAATCTAAATTTAGTTCTTCACAGAAATTAGCAACAGAATCTTCTTTTATAAAATTTCCATTCATATCATATTGATATATAATCCTATTAGTATTTACAGTCTTATTAAATTCAGGATTATATGAATAATAATGTTTATGTATAGCAGTCATTTTATGAATAGCATCTCTGATTGATTCTCTAGCTGCATCAGAATCTTCTGCAGCTTCCGATGTAGAATTATAAACTTTTAATAATTCCCCATTTAAAGAGAACATATAAACAGGTTTAGCATTATTCCCTAAATATGAATATTCCTTTATATCTATTGTAGAATCAGCACTCCAAAAGTAATTTCCACAACTTTTCTTGTTCCTCATACCTATAGATATTCCATATTCATTTATTCCTGTTTTTTCAGAGGCTTGTTTTATAGAGGAAAAACTCTCTATCAAAGTTCCATCTAATGAGAACTGATTAACTTCTTTCTCCAAATTTACTCTTTGACCTCCTTCTGCTATATTATATACATCTTCTCTCTCCAAGAATGTTTTATTTACTAAAAAATTTTCTAATAATAAAGCATCTTCTAGTGTATCAAAAGTTGCTAAAATATATCTATGAAATTTATCAAATCCATGTTTTTTAACAGCACATTGAAATTTAGTTTTTGGATTTTTAATAGTACTAGGATTAAATACATTAACCATATTTCCTATATATCCATCAAATGTATTCTCGTTGTCAGTCACATGCTGACCAATATAAATTTTATTATTTTCTTTGTTTATTGTTATATATACTATATACTTCATAAGTTATTTCCCATTTCGTTATTAATAAATAACTACGTCCGTTCGGACTAGTCGTTGAACCTTATCTTAATACTTCACATTGCTTGTATTTATAAAGATCTTGGTTGCTGATTATCCTATCAATTAGGAACTTCCAGCAGTTAAAGAAATTTTATGTAAATTACTCACGTAATTTATTCCCCAGCGTAATTTTGTTTAGGGAAACGATTTGTGATAAAATCACCGCCCTTCAAAGTAAACATCTGCGTAAAGTAGACTTTAAGTCTATATTTTTGGACTATATCTTTAACTTGATATAAGATTTAATCAATATATTTCCAAATGTATCCTCCAGCAGTTTTTCTTTTGCCAGATAGTACATTAGGAGCACCACAAGTATCTTTTTTTGCCTCTCTAACTGTATTGAATACTTGTATTAGTTCTCCCTCTTTAGTATATTTTCCAACTTTTCTTGCTTGAGTTTTAGTTTTTAATTTCTTCATATTCGGAACTCGTTCCCAACTCCACTGAAATCCCATTGAAGAATTTCCTGTTCTAACAGCTCTATAGATATTTAGTGATTCTCCTAAATCTCTTATTGCCTCTGATTCTGATTCATACTCTCTAATAAAGTTTCCTTCTAAATCATATTGATATACTGGTTTATTTCTATGACTTTCTGATTGCGGAATAGGAAATTTGTCATATTTTATATCAGAAACATAAAATTGTTTATTACACAGAGATTTTATTTTAATAGCTGTAGATAAAGTATTTATAGTTATATTTATAAAATTAGAACAGTCTGTTAAAGATTTAAATTCTTGTAAATAATTTCCATTTATATCATATAAGTAGCATTTAGTTTTGTTGCAGTCTATTCTAAATTCATCAATATTTATTAGATCATATTTATGATCTGACCATAAATATCCAATACTAGGAGTTCTTTCAAAAATAGCTGTTCCTATACTAGATGAACTACATTTATAATATAACGCTGCTTCTGTGATACTAGACCACTCTTTAATAAATTCTCCGTTTAAGTTATACTGATAAATAACTTTACATGGTTTAGGAGGCATTCCTCCTCCAAGAGTAACATTATAAGTATCCTTCCTTGCAATAAATTCTGGACAAACTAACCAACGTTCTAGGTCTAAAGCATCCTGTAAATCATCAAATACTTTTAATACCTTTCTGATAAAGTTCTTTGGTCCATATTTCTTTACAGCGTATTGAAACGGATATTTTGGATGTGCATAGGAACTTGGGGCATTTGAATAACAGTTACACCCTAAATAGCCATCGAATTTATCTGGCATTTCCGTTCCATGTACTCCTATGTAAATTTTATTATTACAAAGAAAAATTGGATAACCAAAGATGAAAAAAATTATC
>NZ_JBJDXL010000226.1:0-4558 GCF_051866655.1 Intestinibacter sp. | reverse complement strand
AAAATAAAAACTCCACATAGAACTTATCTACATGATGCTTTTATACGATCCTAATTATATTTTTAACTTCCCTTAACTTAATTTAAAAATACATATTATCCGTAAATTCTTAACAATTTTGTATCTATTATGTAATACTTCCGTTAAAAATTTGTTGTATAATTGTAAGGTAATAATTTTAAACTCAGGGAGGAATATAATTGATAAATAATAAATCGATATTCAGCAGCACTACAAAAAAATCAGACAGTGCAGCTAAAAAAATCATTTTTATGCTAATTTTAGCAATAACATTTATAGCCGTATATATTTTAAATCAAAAAACACACTTAGTATCTGATGACTTCAGATATACTTTTTTATACGAGAACTTTTGGCCTAAGGAAAGTACACCTAGAATAACTGGTTTTACAGATATCTTTCATTCTATGTACAACCATTATTTTATGTGGGGCGGAAGAATCGTCGCTCATACAATGCTTCAATTTATACTTATGTTTGACAAGCAGGTCTTCAATATAGTTAATTCACTAGTATTCGTAGGCTTAGCCGTAGTTATTTATCTTCACTGTAATGTAAACAAAAGCATAAATCTTCCATTATTAGCTGGAATATGCCTTTGTCTATGGTTTTTTACGCCTAATTTTGGATTAACTGTACTTTGGGCTTCTGGTGCTTGTAATTATCTATGGTGTAGCCTTATCGTGCTTTTATTTTTGTTGCCGTACAAAAGATACATAGAGTTGTACGATACAGACAAGGATGGCGTGTTGAAAAATATTGGTATGCTTTTATTTGGTCTGATAGCTGGATGGACTAATGAAAATACAGGTGGAGCTATGATTTTCCTTATAATGATGTTTATGGTCTACTATAAATTTATCGGACTTAAAATTCCTAAATGGTCTATTTTAGGATTTTTATCAAGCTGTGTTGGATTCGTGCTTTTAGCGATTGCACCAGGGAACTCAGTTAGGAATGCTACTGCTCTAGAAAAAACACTAGATATAGTAGGTAATATAGTAAAAATAACTAAGTATACTTACAATATGTCAGTTGTTCTTTTTCTTTTATTTTTCATAGTATTGATATTCTTAATTTGGAATAATAGCAACAGAAATTTAGTAAGAGAACAAACTACATTATCTATAATGTACCTTTTAGCTGCTTTTGCTGGAATATATGTATTAGCTATATCTCCACAAATATCTATCAGAACGTGGTTTGGACCTGTAATGTTTATAATAATCGCTACAGGAAATTTATATGCAAATATATATATAAACAACAAAAACAAAAATTTAATTTATCCTCTATTAACTGCTTTACTAGTATTTACTTGTGTTCAATTTATGGTAGAATATAGAGTGGTTTATCGCGATATTGTAAAAACTTACGATGAAGTAAATTATCAAATAGAGACAATTAACGAAGAAAAAGCCAAAGGAAACTTAGATATAAAAGTAAAAAATATATCTATACCTCAAACTGACTACAACGCATTTTTAGGAACTAGATATATAATGGATAATCCAAAATCATGGTTTAACACATGGATGGCAAAATACTATGAAATAAATTCGATAGCAGGGGTGAAATAATTTTGAGGAAAAAAACACTATCAATAATAATACCGATGTACAATGAAGAAGAATCGCTCCCTTTTTTATACAATAGATTGACTGGTTTAGCCGATAATATAAAAGACTACGATATAGAATTTTTATTTGTAAACGATGGAAGTAAAGATAATTCTCTAGAAATTGTAAAACAACTTCATAAGGTTGACAAAAGAGTATGTTACTTAAATCTATCTAGAAATTTCGGCAAAGAGGTAGCAATGGGAGCCGCATTTGACTATGTAACTGGTGATGCAGTCGCAATAATAGATGCCGACTTACAGGATCCACCAGAATTAATAATCGAAATGCTAAAATACTACGAAGAGGGCTACGACGATGTATACGCCAAGAGAAGAAGCAGGGACGGTGAATCATGGCTTAAAAAATTTACATCAAAGGCATTTTACAAAGTACTACAGGCAGTATCTAGAGTTCCTATCCAAAAGGATACAGGAGATTTCAGACTACTGAGCAGACGAGCTATAGAAGCTCTAAAGGCATTTCCCGAGAAACAAAGATACACAAAGGGTATG
Organism: Intestinibacter sp.; assembly: GCF_051866655.1. Classification (GTDB taxonomy): domain Bacteria; phylum Bacillota; class Clostridia; order Peptostreptococcales; family Peptostreptococcaceae; genus Intestinibacter. Next base: position 2,403 of record NZ_JBJDXL010000226.1, on the reverse strand, counting down.
TTTAGCTTAATAGGGTTTAAGAAAAAAGAAATTTTATTTGATAGAGACCCTAGAGTCGCTGGCACTACTAAATGGAATTACTTCAAGCTAATAGATTTAGCCATAGATGGAATAGTTTCATTTACTATAGCGCCACTTAGAATTGCAACCTTTCTAGGCTTGTTTACTGGAATCGGTGCATTTGCTTATATGATATTTATATTTGTTAGAACCTTAATTCAGGGTGTCGATGTTCCTGGATATGCGAGCACAATTTGTATCCTGCTGTTTGTCAGCTGTGTTCAGCTTATATCTCTAGGTATAATCGGAGAGTATCTAGGTAGAATATTTATAGAAGTCAAGGGAAGACCGTTGTACTTTGTAGAGGAATATTGTGGCAAATCAGCCATTGATTCTAGTGTTGATTCTGACTCTGATATTGCTATTTCTACAGCTAAATAACTATAAATAAAAGAGCTATATAGTAAAATTATGCTTTACGATATAGCTCTTTTAATATTAACTATTTAATAATGTATTTATAGTTGTTGAACCCTTTTTATATGGTGAATAAACAATATATTCATTGCCAGTCTTATCCTTGTAAATTACATAAGCTGATGCTGTTATTGCTTCATCAAATTGAGCTCTTGGTATACCTACTAAAGTTCCTAAATAAGTCACATAATTTTCTGTTTCATTTACTTCATAGTTTACTTTACCTACAGATTGAGCAATCTTAGGAGTATCTAGTGTTAATGATTCTCCTTCTGGTAGTAATTTAACTGGAAGTATTATAGTTCCTTTTTCTACTATTTCATCGCCATCATTGTAGATTTTAGTACCAAATCTTATACCGCTCTTATCATCTACTATTGCTTTAACTTGTGCTCCTAACATATCTACATGAGCCCATTTAGCCTTGTATGTTGTATCTTCTGTATATGTAGCACCTGATTTGTATTCTGTAGTTATATCGTCAGTATCCTTATACCATCCTACAAATGTATATCCCTCTTTTGTAGGAGTTTCTGGTGTATAGTCTAGTTGTTCATCTGCATTTATTGTTTTAACTACACTTGTAGTCCCATTATCTGCATCAAATATAATATTTCTTCGATTAACATATGAAAGTCTAAAGAATTCTACATCATATGATACAGTACCGAAGCTACCTGTAGCTGTAACATTATATACTTTACCATCTGTAAGAGAAAATCCTAAAGGTTTAAATATTATACAACCTGGTTGCCCATAGTAATCATTATTTACATAAAGATATCCATCTATTGATGAATCAGAAGAGAAATTCCATTCTTCACCTGTATTTTTACATGTAAGCTTTACTGTTACATCTGATGGATTTGATATATATTTTCCAATAGTTAAAGACCATGGAGTGTCTTTATCATAATACTCTATAGGTGTCATTTGAGCTGGCCATGCTACTTTATCAGTACTCAATTTACTGTAATCATGAGCATACATAGTTTGGTAAATTCCAACTTGACCAAATCCAGTAGCTTGCATAGTAGGGTTTAATATCCATCTTCTATGTCCTACTGTTTGTCTATTACTAGTACTCTTATCAACCATCCATCCATCTACAATAGCTCTATTTAAATCGTAATAAGTAGAATAAGCTATATTTCCCTTGTTACAACCTGTATAGCCTTTATTGTATAATTCATCGCTCATACCTTCTGGCTGATCTGGATAATGTGAAAGTTTATCATTTACAGCTAGTACTAATGCACCTGCTTGTGAATATTCATTGTATTTATCACTAAGCTTAACCTCAGAAAGCCCTGCGATATATCTCATTAGATTTAAAGTGTCCAAAGCTGAATTCAACGTTTCATCAGTTAATTTCCCAGGTGCATACGGTTGTGTTGTACTTGGTTCTTCTGAATATTGAGTCTTAAAATTTAAATCTATATTTTTTTGTTGAATATAATTATAGATTTCTTGCTTAGTATGTTTCTCTACGTCTAAACCTTGTACTTCTTCTGCACTTGCAAATACTACAGATGTCATTACCATTGATAAGCACAGAACGCTACAAATTAGTAATCTAGCTATTTTTTTCATAAGCTCTACCCCCTTTTGTTTCATATTAATATAGTAAATTATTATTTTTATCATTTCAATAATTAAAATTAAAATCCTTCTATAAGCATAGTAAAAATAAAATAAACCTTCCTAATATAAAACAAAAGAAGAGAACCTACAAAACAAATTTTTCCGGGATTAAATTTATTTTATTAGGTTCTCTTCTTTTAAATTGTTATATTACTTTAAAAGTATAGCCTTATTTTGAAAAATAATTCATTTTTTAAATACATATTTATTAAGGTAATAGCTGGTTTACACTTGTTAAACCATAATATAATTATAAATTAAAGAAACTTATCAAAAAGTACG
>NZ_JBJDXL010000225.1:0-4571 GCF_051866655.1 Intestinibacter sp. | reverse complement strand
GTATGAATATAGTGCCGGCAAAAAATTAAATAGCTATATATTGATATCTGATTCACTCCATACAAAAAGCGATATATTTATATCCATAGGCGTGTTAGTGACACTAATACTTATAAAATTAGGAGCTCCGATAATTATAGATAAGATAGTTTCATTTGTAGTAGCAGTATTTATACTGTATGCGGCGTTTAAGATTTTTAAATTCACGATTGACATATTAGTGGATAGGGCTGTGATTGAAGAAAATGATCTAAAAGATGCAGTCAGTGATTTTGAAGAAATAAAAGAAATTCACAATATAAGAAGCAGGGGAAGCGAAAGTGACATTTATGTAGATATGCATATTATGGTAGAGCCAGATATGACAGTTGAAACATCACATGAATTAGAACATAATATAGAAAGAAAAATCCAAGAAAAAATCAATCAGAATATACAAGTGATAATTCATATGGAACCATATTATAAATTATAAAAATTAATTAGATGATAATAATTAAAAAAATGGTAGGTGATATATAGTCGCCTACCATTTTGTTTTGATATTTAGTAAAATATATTAATCGATTTTTTTAGAATGATTTATTAAACTTTCCAATCTCTTGTTTAAATTGTCTATTGTAGTACTTATTTGACTTAAAGAATCACTAGCCAAGCTATCTTCTTCAACATGGTAATTTAAATAAAAATCATCAAGCTGTTGTATAAATTTATAGGCATGAGCAGTAGTTTCTAAGTAATCATCAAAGTATTTACTTTTTAAACCTTCCTTAAATTTTTCGATGTCCTTTCTTATAAAATCAACAAGCTTGATTTCATTTGAGAAAGCTCCTTGAGGTAGTGGATAAGGCATAATTCTTTGTAAAAAATACTGATTTTTAGCATTTATATTGTATGTATACATAACCTCAAGATCGTCATCTAATAAAAATTTTATAAAGTATAAATCACCTTGTACTTTTTGGATTTTATTTGCACCAAGTTGTCTCAATAGTATTTCTATTGAATCTCCTTTTACTGAATCAATTCTATCAACTGCCAAGATTAACACTCCTTTACTATTAAAAAATAGATTATATTATATAATTATATAGCAAATTTTATCATTAAATAACCTGATGCTATAATTATTGTTAAAATCATTACAGGGAATCCTATTTTTAAGTAATCTATAAATGATATAGGGTATCCATGCTTTTGACCTACGCTTGCTAAAACTACATTTGCAGAAGCTCCTATTAAAGTTCCGTTTCCTCCAAGACATGCCCCTAGAGAAGTTGCCCACCATAAAGGCATAACGTCCATACCTTGAGTTTGCATAGTAAGAATTAACGGTATAAGTGTTGCAACAAAAGGTATATTGTCTAAGAAAGATGAAACTATTGCAGAAATCCATAATATTAAGAACATAGTTAAAACAACATTTCCATGAGTTTCTGTAATTAATAAATTCGCAAGCATAGAAATTACACCAGTATTAGAAAGTCCTCCTACTATTATAAATAGTCCTGCAAAAAACGCAATTGTAGGCCATTCTACGCTGTATATTATTTCATGAGGATCTTGTTTACCTATTAGTAATAATATACAGGCACCACTTAAAGCTATTACAGAGGATTCAATACCTAATTTACTATGAGACATAAAGCCAATTAATATCAGAATAAGGACAATTATACTTTTTACTAGTAGAGCTTTGTCTTGTATTGCCTTTTTTTCATCTAAATTAGCTATTAATTTTTCTGATTCCTCGCTTTTAACGAGTTGTTTTCTGTAAAAGATTTTAAAAATAACTATTACAATAGCTAGTATTACTACTATTATCGGTCCTAAATTAACTATAAAATCACCAAAACTCAATCCAGCAGCACTACCAATCATAATATTAGGTGGGTCACCTATTAATGTAGCAGTACCACCGATGTTTGATGCTAAAATCTGTGTAATTAAAAAAGGAATAGGATTTATTGAAAGAATGTCACTAATTACAAGTGTCATAGGTCCTATTAACAAAACAGTAGTTACATTATCTAATACAGCAGATAAAAATGCTGTTATTATCATAAAGTAAACCATGATTTTAGAGGGATCACCTTTAGAAATCTTTGCTGTCAATATAGCGACGTATTCAAATAATCCAGATTTTTTTACAATTGCAACGACAATCATCATTCCAATTAATACAATTAATGTATTAAAGTCGATATGACTGATACCTTCTTCAAATGTAAGTATTTTGAATACAAACATCAAAGCAGCACCAGATAAAGCTACAACAGTTCTATCTATTTTTTCACTGATTATCAATACCATGACAATAGCAAAAATAGCAATAGCGATTATTTGTTGTGTGTTCATGTTTGTTTCCTCCAATTTCCATAATATAATTAAACTATCTAAAAATAATAGTCCTTTTTTATAAAAATAGCTATAAAAAAAAGCTAAACTTAACACAAAGTTAACACAAAAATACATGATAACGTTTAATTAAATAAAATATTATTTTAATAATATATATATTTTATTTGAGAGATTGAAGGAATTTTGAAGTTTTTATCGAATAAAATATTTATACAGCAAGGAGGTTAGCTAGATGGAAAGATGGCAGAGAATGAATGTAATTTTTAGTTTAATAGGGTTTGCTATATTTGTAGTTTGTATAATTTTTGTAAAAAAGGTTCCAGTATTATTGCTACCAGCAGCATTTGCACTTGGAATAGCCTTTAATTGCTTTAGGACTATATATAAAAAGACACCACCTCCAGGATATGAACAAGAGGTCGAAACTAAAAACAATAATATTCCAAAAAATAAAAAGAAGAAAAAAAGTAAAAAAAGATAAGTTTAAAATCCATTCACTATAAATTAGAGAATGGATTTTTTGTAAATTTAAATTGATAAGTATTTATGATATAATAATAAAAAAACGATATTGAGGTTGAATAGATGAAGGATGGATTTAATAGAGATGTAGATTATTTAAAGATCTCTTTGACTAATAAATGTAATTTAAGATGTGTTTACTGTATGGGACAGAATACAGATTTTTTTGAACAAAATTTAAATAAATTTTTAAGTACTGATGACTATAAATTTATAATAAAATCGATGTCTAAATTGGGTATAAAAAATATAGAATTTACAGGAGGGGAGCCTCTTTTAGATTCTAATTTATGTGAATTGATTTACTTTGCCAAAAATGATTGCGGTATAGAAAATATAATGCTTACTACAAATGGGATTGATTTTTATAAAAAAGCCGCAAATTTAAAAAGTGCTGGATTAGACAAGGTAAATATAGCGATTAATTCCTTAAAGGAGTATAGATATAATTCTATTACTAGAAATGGAAGCTTATGCGATGTGCTGAAATCATTTAATACTGCGCTTAAACTGGGAATTGAGACTAGTATAGATACTTTGGTTATAAAAGGATTTAACGACGATGAACTATATGATTTTATAGAATTTGCCAAAAACTTTCCTATAACTTTGAGATTTTTTGAGATGATGAAGGTTGGTGAGATGAAAAGTTTATTTGAAGCAGGTTATTTAAATGTCGTAAATATAATGGACAATCTAGAAGGTGTTACTAAAATTTTATCAAATGATAAGATTTGTAGAAACTATTATAAATTAGATGGAGCTAAGGGAAGGATAGGAGTAGTTTCTGTGTTTAATGATCCAAATTGTTGGATATGCAATAAAATACTTCTTAGCTACGATGGTAAGCTTAGACTTTGCACTTATTCTGATAAAGAATACGACATACTACCGCTTTTGAATAAGCCTATTACTTTTTCGGAATTTATGAAGGATATTATACCGTATAAGCCTAAGGATTTCGATGAAATAAAGAATAGTATTACTAATAGAAATATAAACGAGATATAATTTTTTGTATAATATAAAAAGGGCATTTGAGTGCTCTTTTTTAATGTTAGAAATATCTAAATAAGATAAAAATATAAAATAAAAGTAAGAGGTGAAAAGATGGACATTTCTAAAATCGGTGAAATACTTAGAATGAATACGCAGAGAGTAAAGTACAACAGTGGGTTTGTATTTTACAAAAATAATTATGTAAGCAATAATTACGCAAGTTTAAAGGATTCTACGGCGACTTTTTATGGAAGCGTGTACGATGAGCACCACAGAAAAACATATACTGCTATGATAAGTATAAATTGTAAGACTAGAGTTATTTCAAACGCAAGCTGTGACTGTGAAAATGCATTTACACTAAATGCAGAGACAAAAATTTGTCCTCATATGGTGGCAATCGTTTTAAAGGGATTGGAATATCTAAGAAATAAAAATAAAAAGACTTTATCTAAAAAAGATGTAGTAATAAACCCTGTTGTAAAATTTAGTATAAGTCAGTCTAGAAATTCAAATTTAGGAGCTGACTTAGATATAGATGGAATAGACAAAAATGAGTACTACAAGATATTTAAGTCGTACAAAGAAAATTATAAATACCACCTGATGCCAGATGGAAGCTATTTAGATTTACGAGATAACGATTTGGAAAAGATCTTTAAGCTAATAGATGTTTTAGATATATATGC
>NZ_JBJDXL010000224.1:2254-4576 GCF_051866655.1 Intestinibacter sp. | reverse complement strand
GAACAATAATTCAAATGCAAGGAAAGTTTGCATTTGAATACAGCGTAATAATTTGCAAAAACAATAGAATAACATTAGTTACCTACAAGAATAGAGAAGAAGCTACAAAAGAATTCAATAGGTTAATTAAAATATACAAATAGTTTCTCTTTTTTGCAAATAATGTTTTTCACACTATCAGTTCGTGAGAATAGATAGTGCTTTTAACAAGCTCGGATGGCGAAATAGGTAGACGCGTCAGACTTAAAATCTGATAGTTATTGCAACTGTACGGGTTCGATTCCCGTTCCGAGTACTAATAATCAATATTAATATAAAATGTTAAAAACAAAAGTAATACATCAAAACACAATAAGTAAGTATGCTATAGTAGCACTACTTATATTACTATTATCTTTAGTAATACTAAAAAATCATAGTAGAAAAGAATTTATCTATAACTATATAGAATTACACACTCAATATAAAAACTATAAAGTAATAGATAAATATCAAAAAGACAACAAATATTATCTAATAGTATTTAATAAATCTTATTTTGATACATCTACTAAAATAGTATATAAGACTATAAGAGTTACAGAAAATGTATACTATAACTTATATTTTGTAGGAGATAACATTAAATAACTAAAATTTATCAAAAAATGAAACCATTAAACACATTTTTAAGCATATTAGTATGCATATTAATGTTCTTAGCAGGAACATTTGCAGGAGCATTATATCAAGAAAACCGCTCTAAAGAAACTACAGAGACAGACTTTGTAGAGTTTAATCAAGACTCAATCCAAGACCATATAGTCTCGATTGAAGATTACTTACAGTTCCGTAAGGAAATGATAGAAACAGACCGAAAAGATAGTGTATTTAAAGCAATGCCAGAAATAGCATTAGTTAATATACTATATAATTTCGGAACAGAATTATCTCAATACGAGATAGTTAATATTTACGAATCTAATACAGCTGCTTATAATAAAATATTAGAAGGAGCTAAAACAAAAGAGATTGTAGACTCATTAAATAATATTGATGTTCATAGTAACTCTACTAAAAGAGAAAATATTATACCAAAAGTTTCTCTTTAGTTTGCGTTAACAAACTGTATCAGTTCGTGAGAATAGATACAGTCTTCAGAAGATGACAAACATGTGGGGCGTAAGTAAAATGCATATCTTTCAAGTTAGTTGAATACAGCTTCTAATAAGAAAGAGATACCTGTATTTGTATTTTATAATCGTGCAGACGTTAAAATCATGTACTCCAATAAGGAAAGTTTAGCAGCTTTCCTGCTTACGAGTTAAAACTAAGTGAGTGCTAATCTGTTTAATGAGCATAGAAGGTAGAAGTAAACTTCCGTTATGGGAATCAACAAACAAAATCCTGCATAACCAGGTCGTCCTCAAAAATAATTAAAACAATGGTACAATTAATCTCTGTAACTTATAAGTCTGAAAACAGACTTGCAAATCTATTAGCTACTAAAAAATACTTAGGTATAAAAGTAGTTGATGCTAAGCACATGGTACAATGCTGCCCATGTATTATTACTTTTAATAATCCAAAAGTAATAGAATCTAAGTTAAACTTAGATACGTTAAAACAAAAATTAAATGATTTTGAAATAGAAATCACAACAATTAACAGTTAAATTATTATCAAAATGAAAGCAATTGTAATTATGTTTGATGGAGAAGTAAATAATGAACAAGAATTAGTTCGTGAATTAGGTTCTCTATTAGCAAAAAGCAAAAATGCTACTGTAAAATTATCTAAAGTACAGTTAGCATTATTATCTGATGTAGAAGTATGCTCTTTATTAATAAATAAAGCAGCAGAAGAACAGAAAAAAGTCAGAGTAACACATGATTTTGAAGTATTTCTTCAGAATATTATCAAAACTGTAGGCTCACCCAGATTATCTGGTCCTTTAGCTTACAAGTATGCTATTATTAATAAGCTTCATGAGTCTAAAGAGTTAAGAGAAAATAAATATTGGACTAAACTCCGTAATTTAACAGAATATGAAAAACTACTGTTAAAAGAATATGGACTTGAAAACTTGTCTAATTATATTAACGACATTGCAGAAATTTTCAGAATTTACAACTATGGCGCAATATAAAAAAGACTCTTACTTTTCATCACTAAAAGAAGAATCAAATAGCAAAGACTTCAAAAAAAAGAAGCCTAAACACAAGAAAATGGAACCTTATAAAAGAACTAAGGTATAAATTTTATAATGAACAACTATTATTATAAAATACAACAAGAAGGGTATCCGCCAGAGCCCTTCAATTAGAAAGATTATTAATTTTT
>NZ_JBJDXL010000224.1:0-2154 GCF_051866655.1 Intestinibacter sp. | reverse complement strand
TACAACAAGAAGGGTATCCGCCAGAGCCCTTCAATTAGAAAGATTATTAATTTTTAACTATTAATAATTATGGTGGATCCAGTCAATCCTAGAACTATTAAAATACCAGAACCCTAATGGAAGCTTAATTGCTAGAGTACAACGGACTATACAACGGTCAACCTATTATTACAGGTCAGGAAGAAGGAAATGGGTTACTTACTAAATAAGAAATACAAATAAGTAAGAATAGTTCTAATTTCTAGAATTCTTTTGAGTTAATAAATATATTTATCAACAATCTAAATTATCAAAGTTATGGCTAAGGATAAACAAGAAGAAAAGAAAGTAGTTGAAACTACAGTTGATAACATTGAAGAAGTTATCAAAAACGGTTCAGTAGTAACAGAAGATATAGCAAAAGCTGCTGCTGAAAAGATTGCAAAGAAGCGTGAGGAAGAACTCACAGCTAAACTGATTGATGCTACAATTCAAGCTGAGTATACGCAGAAGCGTATGCTGTTGTCTATGAAAAAGACAAAGAAAGAGGCAGAGATTAAACTAAACTACCTCAAGAAGATCACAGAACTCAACAACAAGCTGAAATCTGGTGACAAGAGTCTCAGCATTGATGAGTATAACAAGCAAACCGAAGAAGAAGCTGCAACTGCTCGTAAGCTTATTCGTGAAAACGAACAGACTTATGAAGACCACCGTTCCAGCTTAGAGAACCAGTATCCCGGCAACTGGTCATGGAGAATGAATCGCCTTATTATAGGCTAATCTTCAACAATCCAAGTAATAATATCTGAGCATAGTAATATGACTCTATGATGATATACTAATGTCTTACAGAGAAACATCGGCTGAGTTATTGCAACTGCGTAAGTCCACTAGTTTAGTTAAGACAGATCTGAATTGCCAGGTCCTCAAACAAGTGCTTTATGCCGGAGAGGGATTTAAAAACGTGCCACTGATCATGTGCCAAAGATCGTGAGAAATATATTTTAATTGCGCAATAACAATATAAGACTCTTATATAGTTTAAACTATATAATAATATTTCTTACGATATCAAATCGCACAGTAAGTAATGCTTCCATAGAGAATGCTTATAGTTACGGACTAGTTGCCCGAGAGACTATAACTTACACATCAGTATCAAACGTATTTTAAATAAAAAATGACCAATAAGCTAGGTAGGTTTGGTCGCCTACCTAGCTACTATTGACTGTTAGGTCTATTAGAGCATCGTTTGGACGGGGCTATCGTATGCCCCCAGCTCCACTATATAAATTATATTCTAAACAAAAGGGGCTGAACGGTTTTGACAGCGATAGCAAAAATAGAATAGGTCAATAAAGCCTTAAATGGCAACAATTTTATTACAGACTATACTCGTATTGCAGCGTAATATGAGTAGTCAACGGCTAAGCTAATGTCGTAGAAAGCTGGAGTAAGTAAGCTTTGCATGGTAGTGAAGCCCTATCGAAAGATAAAGGATAAGGAGTTCGAGTCTCCTACTTACTACAAAAAATTAACTTAATTATCAAAATTATGGGAGTACTTAAATACATTTCACACAATTTACCAGAGCATTGGGAAAAAGCAGCAGAAAAATATCGTTGTAAATCAGAGCTATGTAAAAGAATCTACGAAGCATTACCTTCGTATTATAAAGGGAATTATATACGTAATATACCTGCAAATAAACAAAAAATTTTACGTATGAATCACATGATTCATAGAATCTTTGAAGGAGAACTTATTCATGCTATTAATATTCACAATTCTAAAATAGATTGGAATAAAGTTAACGAACAAGCTAATCAAATTAAAGAAGAATGCAAGTAAGATGGTTTGCTTGGTTTGAGACTAAGCATGAAAAAACAGAGTTTATTAAGCTTCTTAATACGTGTAGAAACGATATAGAAGCTAAATATAAAGTAATGGATAAATATCCTAATTTATCTATTGCTCAAGTAGAAGGCATAGTAGATAACTTTAAAACAGAAATCAATAAACAATGAAACTAAATCATCCCGGAGTCTATCGTATAATAGGAGAACACTTTGAACTACTTGCTACAGTAATAGGAGAAGTTCCTTGCCTACGCATAGCATCTGCATTAAATGTTAATGATTTAGTGCAGAAAAGTAAATTTACTGTATTAGG
>NZ_JBJDXL010000223.1:0-4576 GCF_051866655.1 Intestinibacter sp. | reverse complement strand
AACGACTATAAGATCTGTAGGTACTGGACATGATGCAGATATAAAATTACGTGAATTAGTTAAAAAGGGTGAAATCAAAGCACCTAGAATATTTGCAACAGGTAGACCAATTTGTATAACAGGAGGTCACTGCTGTGATATAGGTATAGAGGTCGATACAGTAGGAGAAGCTTTGAAGGCAGCGAGAACTCTATGCAAGAAAAAAGTCGATTGGATAAAATTGATGCCTACTTCAGGAGTTATAGGAATAGGTCCATCCACAAATGTTCAGCTTTCAAAAGAGCAAATTCAAGCTATTTGTGATGTTGGTAGAGCTTTTGATACACCTACATGTGCACATATAATGAATTACAATGCATTGTTACAATGTTTAGAAGCAGGACTTACTTGTGTTGAGCATGGATACGATTTGGACGATAAAGTAGCTGAAATTATGGTGAAGCAAGGAACTTGGTACATACCAACAGCAGTAGTTACTTTAAATGAATCTACATATATGGATTCAAGTAATCCTATGAAGGAAAAGGCAGCTCAAGCACAAATTAAAGTTCGAAATGCTTTAAAGGTAGCTATATCAAAAGGTGTAAAATTAGCAGTTGGTACAGATTCAGGTTGCCCTTATACAAATCCTGATACATATGCATTTGCAACAGAATTATATCTTTATACAATTTCAGGAATGAGTGAGATGGATACACTTGTATGTGCAACTAAAAAAGGAGCAGAGCTATTGGGAATAGATGATATAGCTGGTACATTGGAAGAAGGAAAAATAGCTGATATTGTAGTTATAGAAGGTGATCCATTAGACGATATAAATAATGTTAAAAATGTAGAGTATACATATAAAGGCGGAGAATTAGTTTATAGACCACTTATTTAAAAATATATGCCCACATAACAAATTATATATTGGAGTAGAAATTATTTAATAAAAATATTTCTACTCCAAATTTAATTTGGATAAAACTGTAAATAAAATAAAAAATAAATATATAGTCAATTTACATTAAAAGTGCTAAAATATAAATCGAGTAGTTTATATGCTACATTGATAAGAAAGGGCAAGGATGCGGGACAATGAGAATGTAATTTACTTCATATAAAAGAGTATTATAAAATTTTATACCGATTTACGAAGGTATTTTTGTGGTGCTTAAATATAAAGAGAGTAAATTATAGCTTCATTATGCATTGAATTGTGTTTTCGGATACATTTATTTTGTGTGCAGTTATTTTTGGTGCGTGCAATTATTTTGGAAATAATAACTCTCTTTATTTGAGCGATAATAAGGAGGGTTTTTTTATGTCGTTGTTAAAGGTTAAAAATCTAAAAAAATATTATGCAGATAGACTTGTTTTGGATATCGATAAATTTGAAATAAATGAAGGAGATAGAATAGGCTTAATTGGAGAAAATGGAGTAGGTAAGAGCACATTTATAAAAGCTGTAATTGGAGAAATTGAGATAGATAGTGGCGAAGTAAGCTTAACAGACAGCTATTCATATATAAGTCAAATTGGAGACGAAGCTCAAAGCTATGGAGGCAATAAAATCAAAGGTTTACTAAATGCACCAGATAAATATGAAGAATTTTTATCTGGTGGAGAGAAAATAAAGGTGAAAATAGTAAATGCTTTGAAAGATAATAAAAAGTTAATTATAGCTGATGAACCTACCTCTAATTTAGATAAAGAAAGTATTGAGGTATTGACGGATATGCTTAAAAAGCATGAAGGTGCTTTGCTTATAGTATCTCATGATAGAGAGGTTTTAGATGCTCTATGTACTACTATTGTCCAAATAGAGGATTCAAAAATAAAATCATACAAAGGCAATTATACCAACTATCTAAAATTAAAGAATGCAGAAAAATCAAGACAGGAATTTGAATATAATCAATATATTTCAGAAAAAAACAGACTCGAAAAAGCTATTGAGGGTAAAATCCAAACTAGAAATAATATCAGAAAAACTCCAAAAAGAATGGGAAACTCTGAAGCGAGACTTCACAAAATGGGAGGCCAAGGCAATAAAAGAAAGCTAGACAAAAATATAAAGGCGATATCGACTAGAATTGAAAAATTAGAAATAAAAGAGAAGGTTAAGGAAATAGAACCTATTAAAATTCATATACAAGAAGGCATGGAGATTGTAAGCAAGAATTTGATAGAAGTAAATAATTTAGATTTAAAGGCTGGAGATAAATTACTTCTTGAAGGTGTGTCATTTAAAATCAAGAGAAATAAAAAAATAGCTTTATTAGGACCAAATGGAAGCGGAAAGACAACTCTATTGAAAAAAATTATAGATTCAAGTAAAATAGAAAATCTAGACATCAAAGATATAAAAATCAACAATAAAGTTAAAATAGGATATTTCTCACAAAATCAAGATACACTAAATGAAGAAAAATCAATTTTAGAAAATGTAAAATACAATTCCTCTTACAATGAGACATTTATAAGAATAAATTTAAGTCTATTTGGATTTAGAGAGGATGAAGTTTACAAGAAGGTTGAGGATTTAAGTGGAGGAGAAAGAGTCAAGGTCGCTTTATGCAAGGTGATACTTGAGGACAATAATCTATTGATTTTAGATGAGCCTACTAATTATCTAGATATTATTTCAATGAAATCGCTAGAAGACGCATTGAAAAACACAGAAAAGACGATGATAGTAGTATCTCATGACAAGCATTTTATAGAAAATATCTGTGATTATTTCTTAGAAATAAAGGACAAAAAAATAATACAGTTTTCTGGAAGCTACGACAATTATATAGAAGAAAAAAACAAAGAAAAACTTAATAAAGAAGATCAAAAAAACAGCAATGAAATACTTCTTTTAGAAAATAGACTCAGCAATTTAATTTCTATGATATGTATGGAGACAGATAAAGAGTTAAAGGAAAAATACGAAAAGGAATTTGATGAGATCTCAGATAAATTGAAAAAGCTGAGATAAAATATTTTTTAAATTAATACAAATGGGAGGGTATGTATGACAAATGATATGACAAAGGGTAATCCCTTAAAATTATTTATATACTTTACAATACCGCTATTAATCGGTAATGTATTCCAACAACTATACAGTATGGTAGATACTATAATAGTAGGAAGATTTGTAGGAGTTAACGCACTTGCAGCATTAGGCGCATGTAATTCCATGTTTTTCTTGGTAAATGGTCTGATTTTAGGACTTACGAGTGGTTTTTCAGTATTAGTATCACAAAAATTCGGGGCAAAGGATGAAAAGGGCGTAAAAAAAGCAGTTGCAAGTAACATCACACTGACTATAGTTTTAACTCTAATAATTACTATAATTGCTCTGTTAATAATAAAACCGCTTCTAAATATGATGAATACACCAGATAGTATTTACGACGATGCGAAAATATATATAACAATAATTTACGCTGGTATAATAACTCAAACAGCGTACAATATGTCAGCTGGTATATTGAGAGCTTTGGGAGATAGCAGGACTCCACTTTATTTCTTGATACTAGCTTCACTTTTAAATGTAGTCTTAGACTTAGTTTTTATAGTAAACTTTAAAATGGGAGTTGCAGGAGCAGCATATGCTACAAATATAGCCCAAGGGGTTTCAGCGATATTGTGTTTGATATACAGCTACAGCAAATACAAAATACTTAGACTTAGAAAAGAAGATTTCAAGGTTGAAGGAAGCTACTATTCAACACATTTAAAAATTGCTATACCGATGTCTATGCAATTTTCAGTTACAGCTGTAGGAATAATCATAGTTCAAAGTGCTATAAACACATTTGGAGCTACAGTAATCGCATCTTATACAGCAGCATCAAAGGTACAGCAATTAGTTATGCAGCCATCGATTTCATTCGGAGTTACAATGGCTACTTATGCAGGGCAAAATTTAGGTGCTAGAAGATTTGATCGTATAAAACACGGAATGAGAATAATGAATGTAGTTTCAATAGTAACTAGTATAATCTCAGCCTTTGCATTATTCAGTCTTGGCAAATATTTTGTAATGCTGTTTATAGAAAATCCAACTCAAGAAATTTTTAACTATGCACAACAGGTTTTAAATTACAGTGCGATGTTCTTTATACCACTTGGATTTATATTTGTGTACAGAAATGCGCTTCAAGGAATGGGGCAATCATTTGTACCTATGATGGCGGGATTTTTTGAATTATGTGCAAGGGCTTTAGTTGCATTTACATTGCCTAAGTTTATAGGATATATAGGTATATGTTTAGCTGATCCGATTGCATGGATATCAGCAGCCGTACCTCTTATGATTACCTATTATGTAAAAATGAGAAAAATAGATAGCGAAAACAGACAGATAGAAGAATTAAAACGTGAAGCAATATAAGCTTATAGGGGTTACAAATAAATACTAAAAAATTTAAATTTAACATATTATATGGATATCTTAAAAAATAATAAGATATCCATATTTTTATTTTCGTTGGCAATAGTTTATAATTAAGAATTTACTTATAAACCTAAATTGGAATTTATAGGGAGTGTAAGATAAAGTGTGTAAGTAGAAAATAAAATTTTCTCTTATGCACTT
>NZ_JBJDXL010000222.1:0-4614 GCF_051866655.1 Intestinibacter sp. | reverse complement strand
TCTAAAGTACTCCATCTCTGGATAACCCATTATCATGCACACTTGAACATTTTGATCTTCTTCTAGTCCTAAAACATCTCTTATCTCTTTATTTGAATTAACTGCCCTTACAAAATATCCACTAAAGCAGACACCTACACCCATTGCATTTGCCATAAGCTCCATATTAGAAGCAGCTAGTGCAGCATCTACTGCTGAATTAGAAGTTAAAAGGACAATAGTCTTAGCGTTGAAAAATAAATATGTATCCTCATCTGGATTTTCTAAATACTTCTTATATCCAGTTGTCCAGTTATTTGCATAACGGCTTAAATTTTGGTCTATATTTTCTCTACTTAGTATATCTTCGCCTAAGCTGTTTAAAGTCTCAAGTCCTAATTTAGTTATTTCCTTTAGTTTATCCTCTACTACTATATAAGATACTCCCTGCGAATTTCCTCCAGTCGGAGTAAAGCGACCTGCTTCTATTATCTTTTCAATTTCCTCTCTTTTTATCTTTTGATCCTTAAATCTTCTCGTAGATCTTCTAAATTTAATGAAATTTAAAATCTTTTCGTCTTCGATATAAAATTCTTCTTTATTATATTCCTTGACTTCGTTCATGTCTAAATCAACACACTCCACAGCATTTTTAGGACAAATCGCTATGCAGTGTCCACAATTTCTACATTTATCATTATCTACAATAATTTTACTATCTTTATTTGATAAAGCCTTAAAAAAACAATCGCCTATACAGCTTTCACATACTATACACTTATCATAATCTATTTTAACCATAAAGCTATTTCTCCTTTCCAATAAATTTAGATATATTTATTGTATCTTATTTAAATAAATAAGTAAAATCAACTCTAGCAAATATCAAAGCATATGTATATAATTATTATGTAAATAATAAGATAAAAATCAAATACTAATTTAGTAAATACAAATATATATTGTAAAATTGAATATTATCTATTAAAGAAAGGAGAAAATTATGGCATTAGACGGTTTAGTTGTACACTCTATAGCGAGCGAATTAAAATCAAAGCTAGTCGGCGGTAAAATAGATAGAGTTCATCAACCAGAAAACGACGAAATACTTCTTTATGTGAGAAATAATAGAGAAAATTTTAAAGTTGTCTTAAGCTCTAGCGCATCAAATCCTAGAGTCTATATAGCAAATAACTACAACAAAGAAAATCCTCTAAAGGCACCTATGTTTTGTATGTTGCTTAGAAAACACCTTCAAGGGGGTATAATCACAGATATTGCTCAGGTTGGGTTTGAAAGAATTATAAAAATAAGCGTCGAATCACTTGATGAATTAAAAGACAAGAGCACTAAAAATATATACGTTGAGATAATGGGAAGACACAGTAATATAATTTTAACTCACGATGAGGACTCTAGCATAATAGATTCAATCAAAAGAGTTCCACCTAGCATAAGTAGAGCTCGCCAAATCTTGCCTGCTATGACTTATGAGCTTCCACCAGAACAGGATAAAATAAATCCTCTAAAGGGAACTTCTCTTAAATCATTTATAAATACCTTAAGGGATTTTGACGGACCTATTTTCAAGGCTATATACAGCAAGTTTTTAGGAATAAGTCCTACTGTAGCTAAGGAAATTTGCTTTAGAGCAAATATAGACGTTAAATCTAAGGGTGAGGATTTATCTAGAGATGAATTATCTCTTTTATACAGAGTTTTCTCAGATATATTTACTAAGGTAAAAAATGAAGAGTTTAAGCCTTGTATAGTAATCGATGAAAAAATAGATAAGGTCGTAGATTTCAGTTCAATAGATTTGAGTTTATTTGAAGGATATAAATTTATATACGATGAAAGTATATCTAAAATTGTAGAGGATTACTACATAACTAAGGACTTCAAGGACAGAGTTCATCAAAGAACTTACGACCTTAGAAAGAGTATTTCTATAAAATTAGATAGACTTTACAATAAACAAAAGAAACAAAAAAAGGAACTTTCACAGGCTGAAAATGCAGATATATACAGAGTAAAGGGAGAGCTTTTAACTGCATATATCTATATGATACAAAAGGGAATGAAGAGCATCGAGGTAGACAATTTTTACGACGAAAACTGCGCCAAGATGACTATAGAGCTAAACGAAAACCTTACTCCTTCAGAAAACAGCCAAAAGTACTTTAAAAAATACAACAAATTAAAAACTGCTAAAAAAGAGCTTACAGAACAAATGGCTATAAGCAAGGACGAGATAGAATATCTAGAAAACGTCCTTTTAAGTATAGAAAACTGCGAAAATCTAGAAGACCTAGAGGATATCAAGGAAGAGCTGATAAAATTAGGATATGCAAGGGCACCACGTAGATTCAAACCTAAAAAGGAAATGGATTTAACTACAAAGCCTAATAAGTTCATATCATCTGATGGATTTACCATTTTAGTCGGTAAAAACAACAAGCAAAACGACTACCTTACTTTGAGAATCGCCGATCCTGAAGATATTTGGATGCATACTAAAAATATCCCAGGCTCTCACGTAATAATAAAATGCGCAGGAAGTGAAGTTCCAGACAATACTCTACTTGAAGGTGCTATGCTCGCTGCATACTTCAGCAAAGGTCGTATGTCTTCACAGGTACCAGTTGACTACACTATGAAAAAGCATGTCAAAAAACCGAGCGGTTCAAAGCCTGGTATGGTAATTTACGAGACTAACAATACAATTTATGTAACACCAGAGGAAGAAGTCGTTTCTAAATTAAAGGAAAATTAATTTTACTTATAATCAAAAAAGGAAATTCGATTTATATTTTGCTATAAATTCGCATTTCCTTTTTATTTCACTTTTTTTAAACTCTATAGATTATTCTAGAAGTTCATTATCTTCGTTATCTTCATATTCTTTTTGCTTGTTTTTAAAGCATAAATCTCCAAGATATATAAATGAAAATCCCATACCAATTGTAACTACTATTGAAATTATAGAAGGCATTGCATATGTCGCCTGAGTATCAATTGGAATATGAAGGTAATACTCATTTAAATACATCACACATACAGAAAATCCATTGTTCAAAAAGTGCATAAATACACTTACCCAGATTGATTCTGTCTTCAATGCACAGTAAGCGAACAGTATTCCAAGCATCGCAGTAGGAACTATTCTAATGAAATTCAAATGCATTATTCCAAATAAAACTCCTACTAATAAAATTGCCCAAATTTTAGATTTTTTACTTTCGCCTCTAAATGATCCTAGTAAAAAACCTCTAAATAGCATCTCCTCGCAAAAAGCTGGAATTAACGCCACCACGATTAAGCTTGCAAGTAGAGAATCCATCATTACACTGCTATTTACAGCCTGTAATATCTTAGCTTGATCAGGGAATAATGCCAGTAAAATGTTAGTAGTTATATTTATTATCATATAACCACCAAACCAAGCCAGAAGCCCACCTAAAATATATTTAGGTCTCGGCATTTTTAAGCTAAATGTATTTTTTATATCAGCCTTTATATAAATAGCATACAATAGTGGTATTAAAAGAATTATAACCTCAGTAGCTATAAGTCCTGCTGTCCCCCAAAATAGCTGCAAGAAACTTCCTACAAATATAAGAGCCATCAAAGATATTGTATAAATCAACGCTCCATCAGTTATACTTGGCTTTATATTTTCTTTAAAATCTTTGCGCTTTCCTAAAAAAGAAAACACCCTGTCGTTAAATAATTTTTCTTCGCAATTAAATTTCTTTGCAAAAATAACGATTGATAATATCACAAATACAAATATACCGATCATTATTAAAAAAAGTACTGCTAGTTTCAATATTGCATAATGTAAAGTACTAATAATCATCACTTCCTCTCTTTTTAATAATTATATACTATTTTTTATCGAAATTATTAATCCCAGCAAAAAATGACTAAATTGAAATAATATCAATTTAGCCATAATGCTATTTTCTAATAGTTATAAGGAATTATTTTGCCGCAAGCTATTTTATATCCAGAATTACCTGAAGGCTGAGTTGAAAAATCGTCGTATTTATCGTGAAGTACGATAGATTTATTTATTATATCAGCCACAGTGAAATAACTAGTGTAAAATGATAGTATTCCAACTCCATCGCTAGCTAATATAGGAGGGAGATCCCCTGCATGAAACGGATGCGGGCTGTCTGATGGGTTGTAGTGTTGCCCGGTATTAGGGAAAGGATTCGTAGCTACACCGACACTACAATCTCCGTTTTCGTGAATATGAAATCCATGGAATCTAGT
Source organism: Intestinibacter sp. (assembly GCF_051866655.1). GTDB lineage: Bacteria > Bacillota > Clostridia > Peptostreptococcales > Peptostreptococcaceae > Intestinibacter. Next base: position 351 of record NZ_JBJDXL010000222.1, on the reverse strand, counting down.
GACTTCACCGTTTATATTTGTTTCTGGTATCCCAGTTATATAGGCTCTTACATAAACCCCTCCATTTAATTGATAGAAAAATACATTTCCTTCTATGCAAGGAGCTAACTGTCCTCCCCTCATTCTAGCAAAGGCAGTCGGTCTTTGCGGATTATAGTTTGCAAAAATTTCATTTATATTGTATTTTGGGCAAGAATTATTATCCATTTTATCTCTCCTTCAAATCTTTTATATTTATTATATGTAGGATAGCTAAAATGTTGCTTTTGATAACAAACCCGTTCACAAATCTTTTATTTTAATAATTTTTTTCCTTGGCTTTTATGAAGCTATATAAAACCTCATTCACAG
>NZ_JBJDXL010000221.1:0-4615 GCF_051866655.1 Intestinibacter sp. | reverse complement strand
ATTTCCATTAATAGAGAAATATCTATAAAATCCTCTCTGATCCTTTTCTAATGTAAATGAAACATTAGTAGATATTCCATCAGCATTAGGTAAGTATCTATTAGATAAACTCAATATACCTCCTCCATTTAATGGATTGTCTAAAGTAATACCATCAGCACAAGGATTTCCAGTAGTACCTATTCCAAGTTTAGAATATATTTTAGATGAATCTCTATCAAAACTAAAGAATATATTATCTATACTTGCTGAATAGGATGGAATCCAAGAATAAAATGTTATCCATTTTCCTAATAGTTCATTAAAACATAAATTCCAAGCACATTCTTCAAATCCATATAAATTATCGTAGAACGTAAACATTAAATCTTGTTTATAAGCATTATAGTGAGTTTTAACATTTCTAATACCTATAACAGGAGTTAGTTCCCTCTCTTTTAATGTTATATTTCTATTTAAAAATTGCTGTACTTTAAAGTCAGAGATAACTTCAAATGTAGAGCCGTTAGTACGCCATATCTTCCTTGCAGTAGTATCTACTCCATAGATATAATTAGGTGTCACTGTGACACTCTCTATCCACTGACTACCGTAATTACTATTCAGCATTTTTGGGTTCTCTGGGAGAACGTTAGAGGTGTTTATAAACACTTCTCCACCTGCTCCTTCCCCCGCAAGTGCTCTTTCATTTACTGGTATGACTGCAACTCCATGTTCAAATACAGCAATAATTACACCATTAAATTCAACTAATTTGGTAATTCCGCCATATATAGTAGAATAATCTCTATAGTGAGTTAAATTGTAAACTCTATATCCATTTCTATACGAATCATTTATAAAGATATTACTATACATTATTCTAGTTGCAAATATATCTTTTAGATAAGGAACATCAGCCATTAAGAAATTAAATTTATTTCCTAAAGTTATACTATTCCCACTATTAATTACAGAAGATTCTGGAATCTTAGATTCTCCAGTAACAGATTGACTATATAAAGGATAAAATCCTCTGCTCAATCCAGTTAATCCATTTTCTTCATAGTGAGAATCGTCTGTAGTTCTCATGGATAAATTAATATTAGCACAGCATTTAAATGTTATCCAATGACCAATTTGAACTGCATTTATATCTCCCCTATTTATTTTTTCATTTTTTTCTTTATTTGAAACATCATAATGATCAATCCAAGTATCCTCATTAACTATTATATCATTATTTGGAGCTTCTGGGTCTTGGAAATTTCTAACCATTCTATGACTAAAGTTACATATATAACAATCGCCTCTATAAGCATTTACTCCACAGCCTTCACTATCTGAAATAATAGAATTAATATCTATTCTATCAGTTATTGGCATATATGCAGACTTATCTTCATATCTTATTTTAAAATAATCATTTACTTTACTTACATCATATCCAGGAATATGTATATTTACTATCTTAGCAAATTCATCAGAAAATCCTTCAATTCCAACATAAGTTCCAAATGATCCTCTAACTAAATTAGTTGCTTCTGTATCAATATCATCTTTAAGCAGATACCTAACTCTCCAAGCTTCCTCTGCATTACCTGCCCTTCCTATATACTTCTGACTTCCACTAGTAATCATAGGACAGTCATCATTTACCATAGTAAGTTTACATTCTGAATAGACATATTCAGTTTCAGGAGTATATGGAATATAAGTATCTACATAATAATGTCTTATATTAGTAAGATCTATATCTAATCTTCTATTAGATGGCTGATATTTAGTTTCTCTAATAGCAAATTTACCTCCAGTAAATAGTTGATTAAAGAAAGATTGTTTTAGTTCTGCTTCAGGACATATAAGTGCTTTATTATGAATGGATTTAGTATCTTTTGGATAATTATATAGTCTCTTTTTAAAATCATGAACTATTTTTCTTTCATCATCCATAAATCTTTCTGCAATCCATCTTCCTCCTCCTATCTTATCACATTTATCCTTATCTATTTTAGAGTAGTCAGTATATAATAATGGAATATAAGCATTCTTATCTAATCCTATAGTTATACCTTGAGCTAATATAGTAGGTATTCTCTTTTGTCTTACTATAAAGAATCCTTTAACTTTAGTTTTTAGTATTTTAAGAGCATCTCTATCAAAAGCTATTCTTAATCCTATAGGAGTAGAATGTAAGGTTCCATTATTATCAGATCCTTGTATTTGAGTTACTCCAGAAGATGAAATTCTAATTACTCCTTTGGCATTTTCTAATGGATGCGAAGATTTGTTTCCATAAGAATCTAATATAGTATAATCTCCACTATCAATAGCTATTTTATTTATAATAGGATTTCCATCTGAATCATAATTTCCTGATAAAGTAGGAATATTAGTATATAATCCACTAATTGAAGAATCTATCTTAGTTCTTACAGGTAATTTATCTCTACCTCTAATATTAAATACTGGAGACAAAGAAAAATCAGGCATTATGTATACTATTCCTAATCTATATATTTCTTCATCCCAATATCCTAATTTATTATATATATTTTTTACATTATAATATTCAAATTGATTAGTAGTATCAGAATATTCATGAGTAACATTTCCAACTGAATCTACAGCAAAAGGAATTGGATATATCCTTAAAGATAAATTAATTAAATCTTCGTAAGGAATATCTACTTTATTTACATTACCCATAAACAGCATATTTTGACATTGTGCTGCTGTTTTAGCAGATTCTACTAAATTATATTGAACATTTAATTCATTATCTGATATTTCAGAAGATGCTTCATATCCAGTAATAGTAATACTACATTGAGTATTTATAATTGGAAATTTATGATCTATTAAATAGTTTTTATGAGTTTGAACTCCATCTGTATCAGATGTAAATCTTGTATAATAAACTCTAACATTACTATATCCAGGATCTACATTTGATAGAGTAAATTTAATAAGTTTATTACTATTTTCATCTTTTACTCCTCCTTTAATAGATCCAATATCATTAACTCCACCAACATGACAAGTTACTACTCCTGTTTCTCCAACAAAATCTGTCATATTAGTATCTGTATCTTCGTATCTAAAATAGAATATATGATTTCCAACTTTACAAGATCCTCCATCTTCTATTCCATTGAAAACTATTTTGGGAATTAAACTAATTCGTTTATATAATGAAGTATCAATTTCGAATTGATCATCATCATATATATTAGCATCATTATTGCCCATTCTATTAATTATCTTATATGTATTATTCTCCATAGGTGTAAATCTAGTATTTATTAACCTAGGAGGATTTTTATCATCATTAATTATTAAATTTACTGATCCGTCATAAGAAGGTTGACATTCAATTTGAACTGGATGATTCAAATCAAAGTTAAGTTTTTCTGTAGTAAAATCAGTAAGTTCCATAGCTTGATTAGTAGTTGCAGCTCTAGTATTAGATAAAACTCCATAATAAGATAGATTTTTATAACTAATACTAGTAAGTTCAGATCCTGTAATTTCTGAATATATTGTATTTCCATCAACATCTAATACTTGATCTAAACTATTAGTTGCAACTTTATCAATACTAAGTCTATAATTTCTTAATGGATTATATTCCCATGCTAAATTTCCCTCATTTCTTAAACATCTATATAAAGGTGTTATAGAAAATGAAAAATTAAATCCACTTGTAGAAGGAATACCTAAACTACAATTTTTATAATCTTTAAGATTCATTTTAAAGGTTTATATGTAGAATTTCTTAGATAAATATCTCTACACATTCTAATATCACTAATATGTTTTCTATTGCCTCCATCAGAAACATTAGTAGATAATTTTTCTATTCTATTTCCCAAATTATTATTATTTAATACAGGAACTGGTGATCCATTTATTGAGCCTACTACAAATAAATTCTTTAAGTTAGTACAAGCTTCATTACTAAATAATTTTATTCTTGTAGCCTCATCAGAACTACCGCTAACATAAACTCCCGGAGCTGTTTTATAATAGATGTTATTAGCAGCAAAAGGATTACCCAAACTATCTACTCCTTCTAATAACTCATAAGAAGATGTTCCTTTATCTATATATATTAATGTAGGCCTATAAACAGATTCTCCATTTAAATATGCAGTAAATTGATCATAAATTATAGAAGCATCTATTTGAGTGCCTAAATCTAATGTTACTCCTAATAAATATGTATCAGTTTCTAATTCGGTTAATTCTGTAAGATCAATATCTATAGAACCTCTTATAACAGTATTATCCTCATTTATAGTTTCTATCTTATTATAAGGTATATTGATATAACTACATTGTAATACATTAGGCTCTCCAGTTGTAGATCCTATACTCTTAAACCATTCATCCTCTTCTATATTCCATTTTTCCTTACTAAGATAGTCTTTTACAGTCTCCTCAGTAAATGGATCATTATAATATAATTTTATAGGACATTTTCCTTTTGCAGCTTTTATACTATCTTTATTTACAGAATATCCAATATTAACTTTGGTAGGAAAAATTCCATGATAAGCCATTCTTGATAATTTAGTTATCCATAATTCTCTTTCTATATTTTTATGTAGAATGTGCATTATTTTTAATATTG
>NZ_JBJDXL010000220.1:0-4615 GCF_051866655.1 Intestinibacter sp. | reverse complement strand
TTGAAGTAAATCTACTATATTTCCATGGAAGGCTATAGCACAAGCTTCACCCTTTTCAAGCTCAACTTTAGCTAAATCAAATGCTTCCTTTGGACTTTCTGTAACCTTGCTAACCCATCCTTGAGTATATCTAGTTTCTATTCTTGAATAGTCTACCTCTGCTATTATTCCTACTCCGCCTGCTATTTCTACAGCCTTACCTTGAGCACCACTCATTCCACCAAGGCCTGAAGTTACGAATAATTTTCCTTTTAAGTTTCCTTCTTTAGGTATACCAAGTTTTAATCTACCTGCATTTAATATAGTTGAATATGTTCCATGAACTATACCTTGTGGTCCTATATACATCCAACCACCTGCAGTCATTTGTCCGTAGTTTGCAACACCTATTGCAGTTGCTCTCTTCCATTCTTCTTGGTTGTCAAACATACCTATCATTAGAGAGTTTGTAAGTATTACTCTAGGTGCATCTGGTTTAGATTTAAAAAGTCCCACTGGATGTCCTGAATGAAGTACTAGAGTTTGATCTTGATTTAATACTTCTAAGTATTTTTTTGTAAGTTGATATTGCATCCAGTTTTGGAAAACTTGTCCTGTTTCACCGTATGTAACTAATTCATAAGGATATAAAGCTACATCAAAATCAAGGTTGTTGTCTATCATTACTTGGAAGGCTTTACCTTCTACACAATTTCCCTTGTATTCGTCTATTGGTTTTCCGTAGATTTTGCCTTCTGGTCTAAATCTATATCCATAAATTCTTCCATAAGTTAATAATTCATCTAAAAACTCTGGAGCTAACATTTCATGGTATTCTTCTGGTATATATCTTAAAGCATTTTTAAGAGCCAATCTTATATCTGCATTTGTCAATTTTGATTCACGTTTTGGAGCTCTTCTTATATTTTCTTCAAATGCTGGTATTTTATCTGGTATTACATCAAGCTTTATAGTCAATGCATCGTTTATTTGTTGGTTTCTATTACTCAATTCAAATTCCTCCTTATAGTCTTAAACTACTAATTAAAGTTTTAAATCGCTAACTATTTCTTCACTTACTAATAAATCTTTTCCTATAGCTTTTTCTACAGCTTCAACTAATACATTTTCCTTTATAATGTCTTCACATATATTTATATCTGTGTACATTATTCTATCTTTATCTACAAAAGGAGTTCTCTCTCTTATAATTCTATAAGCTTCTTCAGTTCCTTTTCCTAATTTTTTCTTGCCTCTTAAATCTATAGCTTGTACACTACCTAATAATTCCATAGCTAAAACTTTTCTAGCGTTATCTAATATATCTCTAGCATGTCTTGATGCTATAGTTCCCATAGAAACGTGGTCTTCTTGGTTTGCTGAAGATGGTATTGAGTCTACACTTGCTGGATGTGCAAGAACTTTATTTTCAGAAACTAATGAAGCTGCACTGTATTGTACTATCATAAATCCTGAATTAACTCCACCTTCATTTACTAAGAATGCTGGTAATCCATGGCTAAGTGCTGGATTTACCATTTTTTCAAGTCTTCTTTCAGATATGTTTGCAATTTCTGATAACGCTATCCCTAGGAAGTCAAATGCAAGAGCCATTGGTTCTCCATGGAAGTTACCACCAGATATAATCTTTTGATTTTCACCTGGGAATATTATTGGGTTATCTGTAACTGAGTTCATTTCTATTTCTATTTTCTTAACTACATAGTCAAGAGCATCCTTACATCCACCGTGAACTTGAGGTGAGCATCTTAAAGTATAAGAATCTTGTACTCTAAGTTCTCCTTGTTCAGTAGTCATTTCGCTACCTTCTAATATCGCTAATACATTTTTAGCTGTATTGAATTGTCCTTTATGAGGTCTTACTAAATGTACTCTTTCATCCATAGCACAAGTTATACCATTTAAACCTTCCATTGTAAGCCCTAATGCTATATCTGCAGTTTTCATTAGGTTTATCGCATCGTAAACTGTTATAGCTCCAACTGCTGTCATACATTGAGTACCATTGTTTAATGATAGTCCTTCTTTTGATGATAAATATTCTAGAGGTTTTACTCCAGCTTTTTCTAAAGCTTCCTTAGAAGACATTCTAACACCTTGATATATTGCTTCTCCTTCTCCTAACATAGTTAAAACCATATGAGATAGAGGAGCTAAATCTCCTGAAGATCCTAATGAACCTTTTTCTGGAACTATTGGATGAACGCCTGCATTTAATAAGTTGATTAATACTTGTAGAGTTTCAAGTCTAACACCTGAATATCCTTTTGATAAAGCGTTTATTCTAAGTAACATCATAGCTCTTACTATTTCTTCGCTTAAAGGTTCTCCTACACCGCAAGCGTGACTTCTTATTAAGTTTATTTGAAGTTGTCTAGTATCTTTTTTAGATATAACTACATCAGAAAATTTTCCAAATCCAGTTGTTATCCCGTAAGAAACCTTTTCCTGTTCAACCAAATCATCTACTATCGCTCTTGCAGTTTTTATTCTTTCTATTGCTTCTTCTGTAAGTTCAACCTTATAACCGTATCTACAAACCTTCATTAAATCTTCTAAAGTTAAATCATAACCATTTAATTTAATAGTCTCCATATTAAAACCTCCATATTTCTAATTTATTTAATATATATTGAAAAATTTATATAGTTTTCCATATTTAATTAACTGAATTAAATATTTTAATTTAATTTTTCAAATAAATTTCTGACATTTGAATAATTTTTTTTACAACTTGCTTATTCTTCATGTTATAAGTATAATTAAAAATATAGATTATATCTATAAGTATTTTATCAATTTCTATAACAATATTGAGGTGTAATTAATTGAGGTGATAAAATGAAACGAAAAATAATTGTAACAGATAACCTATTAGAAAAGAAAAAATACGGAGATTTTACTTTTCCAATCGACTTTGATTACAACACTTTATTTGCATATGAATACGGATTTCTAGACTATCATTGGCACTATGAAATGACCTTCTCAGTTATATTAGAAGGATCTATGGAATACAGGGTAAATGATAAAATTTACGAAATGAAAAAGGGAGATGGTCTATTTATAAACTCTCATACTCTACATACAGCTAAAGGCTATAACAACAAGGATTGCGCTTTTTTAGCCTTGATGTTTAGATCTAATTTCATCTTTGGACATGAAGAAAGTATAATAAAAACCAAATATATTGATATAATCGAAAATGGCGGTCAATGTCCTTCTTTTTTTCTAGATTCAAAAAATAAAACTCATAAAAAGATAATGTCTCTAATTCTAGAGGCTAACGATATATTCCAAGAAAAGAAGCCTTGTTATGAATTATTAGTAAAAAGTAAGGTATGTGAAATTTGGTCTCTATTTTTCACTGAAATAAACAGTATTTTGCAAGAAAAACAATTTGTTAATTCAAATGATGTTTTGAGATTATCTAAAATACTAGATTTTATACATAGTAATTACAAAAATAAAATAACTCTAGATGATATAGCTGAATCTTGTAATATAAGTAAAAGCGAATGTTGTAGATTTTTTAAAAAAGCAACCCGACAAACGCCTTTTGAATACCTACTAAATTACCGCATAAAAAAAAGCATACCTTTGCTTTTAAGTGATAAGTACAATATAACTGAAATCGCTGAGAAAGTAGGTTTTTCCAATGCTAGCTATTATACAGAAATATTTAAAAGAGTTATGGATTTATCACCTACTAAATATAAAAAAGAACAGCTATCTAAACCTTAAATTATAATTTTTTATATAAAACATAAAAGGACCACATATTTGGTGATCCTTTTATATTTATATGCTAAATTATTTTCTATCTATTACACTTTCTCTTTCAACTATTTCATAAGGTAGCACAAATTTCTTTTCTTCAAGAGCATCTCCATTGATAATTTTTATTACCATTCTCATAGCTACAGCACCCATATCGTAAAGAGGTTGTCCTACTGTAGTTAATTTAGGACGGTATATTTTAGAAAGCTTGCTATTATTATATCCTGCTACAGATATATCCTCTGGAACTTTATATCCCTTATCAAATATAGCATTTATAGCACCTATAGCCGCTTCATCTCCTGTAACAAAAACAGCATCTGGTTTAATATTTTTGTCTAATAAATCCATCATCGCTTTATATCCACTATTATAATCTGTATTTCCGTATTTTATTATATCTGGATTTATATTTATATTATTTTCAGTTAATGCTCTTTCGTATCCTGTTCTTCTCTCTGATTCTAATATAGTATCTGCTTCACTTGTCATTATAAGTGCTATCTCTTTATGCCCTTTATCTATTAAATATTTAGTCATATTGTAAGTTGCATCTTCATTGTTTGTACACACTGTATATACATCAAATTTTTGAGCTGTTTTACTTATATAAGCTGCTGGTATACTGCTATTGTTAATTAATTCTACATGTTCTTCATCTAAAGTCCACGAAATCATAACTATACCTTCAACTTGTTTTGCTTTTAATAATTCTATACTTTTTAATTCCTGATCTTTTTCAGAATATGTATTTGCTAATAATATATCATATCCATACATTTTTGCGACACATTCTATACCGTTTACAACCTCGCTAACAAATGAATCTGACATT
>NZ_JBJDXL010000219.1:0-4630 GCF_051866655.1 Intestinibacter sp. | reverse complement strand
TAATTTTTCTATCTTCAATTAAAACAGCTTCTACAAATTTTTCTCTTTCTACATAAATTTTTCCATTGAATAAAACTGTTTTCATTTTTATTTTCCCCCTATAATTTCACATAATATAATTAGAAATTATACAAATATCCTATGCTGATTTTCCTTCTTTTTTCAACTGTTTATCAAAGTATAAGTAGAAGAATATACCTATCACAGGAACTGCAAATCCAGTTACTGCACTTACTGGATCGTCAAAGAATGTACTTACAACTAATCCTGCGAAAATAAGAGCTGTGATTATTACACTAACTGGATAGAACCAAACTTTGTATGGTCTGTCTATTTCAGGCATTTTCTTACGAAGTACTGGTACAGCTAAAACAGTTAAGAAGTTAAATAACATTGTTTGGAAAACAACTAAAGTAGTTAATTGATCTAAATTTCTCATTAATACTAAAATTACAGATATTACTGCTTGAACTATTAATGCAGTTGTAGGAACTTTATATTTAGGATGTAATTTTCCAAATGATTTAAAGAAGTGACCTTCTTTAGCCATTGCATAGTACATACGAGGTTGAGCTAATATTAATCCATTTGTTGAACCAAAGATAGCTATTACCATTGCTGCAGTAACTAATATACCACCTGCATTACCAAAAATTAATTTAGCAACTTCTGTTCCTAAATAGTAATTTCCGTCTCCTATCATTGATACTACTGTATCATAAGGTAAAACTCTATATATAGCATAGTTAAATAATGTATAAAGTACTGTTATTCCACCTATACCAATTATTAATGCTAATGGTAAATCTCTTTTAGGATTTTTAATTTCTTCTGTTACTGTGTTTAAATTAGTCCATCCTTCATAAGCCCACAATGAAGCTACAATAGCAAATGCAACCATTGATACAGTTCCTGTTGCACCAGAAGATGCTACTTCTTGACCTATACCAAGATCTGGAGTTATTTTACCACAGAATAATGCTGCTCCTAATATTAATAAAATTGGCACTAATTTTGCAACCATAGAAATATTTTGAAGGATTGATGATAATTTTACACCATAACAGTTGTAAATAGTTAATCCTATAATTAATACAATTGCAAATACTTTTATACCTGTGTCACTAAGTGCTACAAAAGATTTAAGTGCTGTAGGAAGTGCTATAGCTAAAGCAGCTACTGAACCAGGTCCTCCTATTATCCAATCTGAGAATCCTGCTAAGAATCCTACACATGGATGATATGCTTCTGTTAGGTATACCATTCTACCACCTGCTTTAGGCATTGCAGCACCTAATTCTGCATAACATAATCCACCAAATAGAGATATTATTCCTCCTAGGATCCAAGCTAAAATAGCTAATCCATAGTTGTAATTAGTTCTGTCTAGTACATAAGAACCAAGATAGAATATCCCTGAACCTATCATGATTCCACCGATGATACTTACTCCGCCGAAAATACCGATTTCCCTTTTGAATTCAGTTTTTTCAGAAGATAATTCTTGTACGTGTTTTTGATTACTCATGTTATTATTCCTTTCTTTTTTTACAAAAATTTTCAAGTACCTACAAATTATAACATATATTGAAAATTCATACAATTGATTAATACCTTCTATTTGGCATCAACTAAGGTTATTTTCTTATTAAACAGGGTATATTATTAAAAAGACATTTAACTAACCTTATGAAAGGAGGAAAACTTCATGACAAATAAAATAATCAAAACTGGATTTAATTTTGATAATTCATATATAAATCTCCCTAAAGAATTTTACAGCTATATAGATTTAAGTCCTGTAAAATCACCCAGTTTAATTATCTTAAATGAAAATCTATCAGATTCACTTGGGTTAAATAAAGATTTTCTAAAATCTCAAGAGGGAATTTATATTCTTTCAGGAAATGCAAGTGCCAAAAACGGTGCGTATATATCACAAGCATATGCAGGACATCAATTTGGAACCTTTACAATGCTAGGAGATGGGCGTGCTTTGCTAATAGGTGAGCAAATAACTGCTTCAGGAGAAAGATTTGATATTCAGCTCAAAGGTTCCGGTAGAACTCCTTATTCTAGAAGTGGAGATGGACGCGCTGTTTTAGGTCCTATGCTAAGAGAATATATAGTGAGTGAAGCTATGCATGGACTTAAAATTCCAACTACTCGAAGTCTGTCAGTTGTATCTACTGGAGAAGATGTATACAGAGAAAAAATAGAACCGGGAGCTATACTAACTAGAGTTGCTTCTAGCCATATTAGATTTGGAACGTTTGAATACGCGTCATATATGTTAGGTCCTGATAAATTAAAAGCTCTAGCAGATTATACTATAAAGAGACATTTCCCATTTATAGAAAATAACAAAAATAAATATGTCGATTTTTTTAATGAGGTTATTAGAGTCCAAGCTGAGCTCGTAGCAAAATGGCAAAGTGTAGGATTTATACACGGTGTTTTAAATACCGACAATATGAGTATATGTGGAGAAACTATCGACTACGGACCTTGTGCTTTTATGGATGTCTATGATCCTGACACTGTTTTTAGCTCTATAGATACTTACGGTAGATATTCATATAAAAATCAATCCTTCATTGTAAATTGGAATTTATGCAGATTAGCAGAGGCTCTTATCCCATTAATCGATGATGATGAAAATAAGGCTATCGAAATTATGCAAAATAGTTTATCTAAATATACAGAATTGTTTACTTCAGAATTAATTTCTAATATGTGCTCTAAAATAGGTATATTTTCACCTACAGCAGATGATGTATCTCTATTAAACGAATTATTATCTATGATGAAAAAATACAAACAGGATTTTACAAATACTTTTATCGCTCTGACTTTTGGAGATTTTCCTAAAAATGAAATGTTCTCAAGCAATGAATTTATAAATTGGAACAAAAAATGGCAAGCTAGACTTAGTTCTCAAAAAAAATCTAAGGATGATATATTTGGCTTAATGAAAATTTCTAATCCAGCAGTTATACCTAGAAACCATAGAGTTGAAGAAGCTCTATCTGCTGCTGAAAAAGGAGATTTCTCTGTAATGAATAATCTTTTAAAGGCTCTATCTAATCCATATGAGCATTCAGAATTTCAAAAAGAATACGCAAAGCTACCTGCTCCATCCCAATGTGTATATAAAACATACTGTGGAACTTAATCTGTTATCTAAAAGACGTTATATAAATATTTAATATAGCGTCTTTTAGTTTATAAAAACATCTGTAACGTGTAATTTTTCCATTTTTTCTTTTGTTTTTTATTTCTTTGTTTTCCATAATATTTTGTATACAATATGTAATATATTTTTGTTATAATATTAATTACAATATTTAGAATATTAAGGAGGTCACGATGATAAATAATTTACAACAAGCAGAAAATTGCCTTCTTTGCAAAAAACCTAGATGTCAAAAAAACTGTCCTATAAATACACCAATTCCTCAAATAATCCAACTTTACAAAAACGGAGAAATAGAAAAAGCTGGAGAAATACTATTTGACAACAATCCGCTATCAGCGATTTGTGCAATAGTATGCCCACATGAAAAACAATGTAGAGGAAACTGTATTAGGGGAATAAAAAAGGAACCAGTTTACTTTCATTCTATAGAAGAAGAAATTTCAAAAAAATATTTAGAAAATACAAATTTTACAAAGCCTGAAAGCAACGGAACCAAAGTCGCTATAGTAGGTTCAGGTCCAGCTGGCCTTACAGTTGCATTTGAGCTTGCAAAGAAGGGGTACGATATTACTATATTTGAAAAAAACGAAAAAATTGGAGGAGTTCTAACTTACGGCATTCCTGAATTTAGATTGCCAGCAAAATTAATAGATTTATTAGTTCAACGTCTTTTAGATCTTGGAGTTAAAATAAAAATAAATTCAATAGTAGGTCCTGTAATAACTTTAAATAAATTATTTAAAGATGGATATAAATCAATATTCATAGGTACTGGCGTATGGAACCCTAAGAGATTAGATATAAAAGGCGAAACATTTGGTCATTCACACTATGCTATAGATTACTTAAAAAGCCCACAATACTATTCTTTAGGTAAAAAGGTTTTAGTTATCGGCGCTGGTAATGTTGCAATGGATGCCGCTAGAACTGCTAAAAGATATGGAGCTGAAGAGGTTTATATAGCTTATAGACGTGATTTTGAAGATATGACAGCAACTAAACATGAAATACATGAGGCTCAACAAGAAGGAATATTATTTAAAACCTTTGAAGCTCCAGTTGAAATAGTAGATGAAGGAATAATACTTGCTCGTACTGAAAAAATAGAAGTAGACGGAAAAATCACTCTATCTACTGTCCCTAATAGTGAATATCTATTCGAATGTGACTCTATACTTATAGCAGTAAGTCAAGTACCTAGAAATACTATAGTTGTAAACAACAAAGGTGTTGATATTACTAAACGTGGTCATATAGAAACCGATGAAAAAGGTCATACTACAAAAGAAGGTGTATTTGCCTGTGGAGATGTAGTATTAGGGGCTAGTACAGTTATTCAAGCTGTAAAAGCAGCTAAAATAGTTAGCAACTCTATGGACGAATATTTGCAAAATTCATCTGTAAAAGGAGAAATTGTAGTTTAATTTTCAC
>NZ_JBJDXL010000218.1:0-4645 GCF_051866655.1 Intestinibacter sp. | reverse complement strand
TTCATTTCTTAATATTTTTTCAAAATAGAATCTAGGTGAATTAACATCTGCATATGGTATTCCAAGGTATAATACTCTTCCACCTTTCTTAGGTAAACCTAATACTTGTGATGCTGTTATAGGATTTCCTGCTGATTCTATAGCTAAATCTACACCATTGCAGTATTTTCTTATTTCATCATGAACATCTTTGCCCATAGTATTTATTACTACATCTGCTCCTACCTCTTTAGCTGTTTGAAGTTTGTCATCATTTATATCCATTGCATAGATTTTCTTTGCACCAAATGCTCTGGCCCATTGAATTGCCATTAATCCTATATTTCCACAACCCATTACAGCAACTTCATCTCCCATTTGTATATCCATTTTATATAAACCATGTAAAACAACTGTAGCAGGTTCAACTAGAGTTCCTTCTTCATATGTCATTTCATCGTTCATTTTTACTAAGTTTACAGCAGGCATTTTTATATACTCGGCAAACGCTCCTGGAACTAATGCCCCTATTGCTGATAAAGTTTCACATCTTGCTGGTTCTCCACCTTTACAGTGTTCACATTCGTGGCAAACCATAGCAGGACTTCCAACTACTCTATCTCCAACAGCTACATTTTTAACATCACTTCCAACTTCAACTACTTCACCTGAAAATTCATGTCCCCATACATTACCTTTTATATAAGGTCCTAAATCTCTATATCTAGCTATATCAGAACCACATATTCCTACTGCCTTTACCTTTACTATAACATCTGTACTCTTTTCTATTTTTGGATTTCTTACTTCCTCATATCTTAAATCTCTTTTATCATAAAATGCTAATGCCTTCATAGCTTACCTCCTATAATAATTTTTCTCTCAATGCTTTAATTTTTTCGCCCATATCGCCATTAAATAAATATCCCCCTGATACAAATACATTTGCACCTGCTTTGCTACATAAATCGATATTTTTATTGTCAATTCCTCCGTCGACTTCTATATCTATGTTTTTATCTCCAACCATTTTTTTAACTTTTTCTATTTTAGCTAACATATCTGGTAAGAAGCTTTGTCCACCTTCTCCAGGATTTACTGTCATTATCAATACCATGTCTACTAGGTCTATTACGTTTTCTATAGTTTGTGCACTAGTTCCTGGACTTAATACTACACCGCTTTTTATATTTGCTTTATTTATTTTTTGTAAACAACTATATAATCTTGTAGTTGATTCTTGATGAATTGTTATTATATCAGCACCAGCTTTAATTATAGAGTCTAAGTGCTTTTCTGGTTCTTCTATCATTAAATGTACATCTAATGGTATAGATGTCATTTCCTTTATCATTTTTATATGATCTGCCCCAAATGCCATTCTATCTACAAAATGACCATCCATGACATCTACATGTAACAATTCGATATTATTTGACTCTAATATTTCTATTTGCTCTTTCAAATTAGCTATATTTGCAGCAAATATAGATGGAGATAATTTATATTGTCTTTTCACTTAACTAATCCTCCTTTTCAGCAATTTTGTAATTTCTATCCTATTTTTTCCTTTAAAAATTTTATACTTTCTGAGTTTGATAACCCTTTACATTCAATTAATGCATCTGAATCTGAAACAAATTGCATTAGTTTTTGTAATATTCCAAGATGATCATTTGCATCTTTAATAGCTAAATTAAATATCATATCTGTTTTTATACATTCTTCTGCGTCATCCATTCTATAAAAAACTACTGGTTCATCAAGTTTTAATAAACATATACTGTTTTGTTCAACACTTGAAGATTTACAATGGGGTATAGCAACAGGTATATCAGTTGGAAGTCCAGTTGGATATTCCTTTTCTCTTTCTATACACCCTGAAATAAAACTTTCACCAACATATCCTTTTTCTAGTAATGCTTCTCCACACATTCTTATTGCTTCTTCTTCATTTTTTGCATTTCCAGAAATAACTACATATTCATTTGAACTCATACATACACCTCCCAAATTTATTATTTATTTAAAATATTAATGTAATAATCTTGATGCTAATGCTACTAATATATTTCCTGGATTCCATCCAAATTGTCCATCAGTAATCATTCCACTTACATGTACACCTGTAACATTCATCATAGCTGTAGCTTCAGGTGCAAATGTATTAGCACATATAACAACTACAAACATACATAATATCATTGAAACTAAGCTTCTAAATACATTTCCTCTACATGCTAAAACTATCATTGGTGCTAAATAACAAACTTGTGTCAATAATCCTAATGGGAAATAAGTCATATTTGGTACTATAAATGCCATTAGTATCACAAATGGTATAGTGATTGCAGTAACTGTTATACAGCAAGGATCTCCTAATCCTAAAGCTATATCCATTCCTATATAGATATCAGCATCTTCTCCTACTTTTTTCTTCATATATTTACTAGCTGCATTGCCAAGTGGTGTGATACCTTCCATCATTACTCCAACCATTCTTGGTAATAACAACATAACTGCTGCTACTCCAACACTTATTGTCAATATATTAGAAATACTTTGTTTAGTTAATACACCTAAAAATGCTCCTACTATAACTCCTATAAATACAGGATCTCCAAATATTCCAAGCTTGCTTTCAATTTTACTCATATCTACATCTAAATCTTTTAATCCTGGAATTTTATCATATATTTTGTTTAATAAAACAGCAATCGGATAATATAATGCTACGAAAGATAAAGTTGTACAAGTCGTTCCATCCAATCCGAAAAATTCCTCCCATTTAGGAGCTGCCCATTGAGCAAAATATAATGCTACGACTGATAAAACTACAGTCACTGCAAATCCTAATGCTGCGCTTCCAAATAATGCATATGCCATTGCACCCGGAATTAAAAAGTGAACAAAATTCCAAATATCAACATTCATGACCTTACATAATTTAAATTTAATTAATAGTAAATTAATAAATATAATAACAGGTATTGTAAATATCGCGAAAGGTACGGTCCAAGCTGCACCTCCAACTGCTGCAAAGCCTATATCTATTGTCGTATATCCACCACCCATTTTTTCATAATAGTCGATTACAGGTTGAATTGTATTTGTCAATAAATCTATAACTAAACATAATCCCTTAAAACCTATACCGACTAATAATCCTGATTTTAAAGCTGTCCCAAATTTCATTCCAAAGAATAATCCTAATAAAAGTATTACTATAGGAAGCATTACAGCAGCTCCCATGCCTATTATCTGTTGTACAAAACTGTTTATTATCTCAACCATATAAAAAACTCCTTTCTATATTAATATTAAAATTTTACTTTAAATATCTGTAATATTGATTTTCAAGCACTTGGCTCAGCAAGTGCTCTACTTTTTTGTATACTGCTATAAAAAATATATCCAGTTTTTATTTACTACTCGCAATCTCTTTTAATAAAGATACTAGTTTTTTTCTAGTCATTTCTTCATTTACTCCTGATACTAATCCAAATACACTCATATGAGGTACTTCTAATTGTTTTCTGTAGTTTGCAGTAGTTAATATTACGTCTACTTCTTTTTGCATAGCTGGTATTTCAGCTAAAGATCCTTTATAAATCTTTATTGCTATATTTTCTTCTGCTGCTATTTTTTTAATTGCATCTTGTGCTATTGTAGAAGTTGCAACTCCACTTCCACATGCTACCATAATTTTTACTGTTTCCATAAATTTTTCCTCCTAATCCAAACCTTTTTTATTTTTTATTAACTTGCTTTTCTTTATACTCTAATTTTAATTTGTAAAAGCCTTCTCTTCAAGTTAAATACCTTTCTCGCTTTTTTTCTCAAATTTTACTAATAAAAAACACTTTTTAATATATTTAGCTTTTTAATAATTTTAATATATTTTTTTAAGTGTTTATCTTACTCCATCTAATATTTATAGTAAATCATCTTTTCAAATACCGCTTTGTAAACTTTGTTTATTCTTTTTATGAGAAAATTATACTTTTTATTTTCTGTATTTGTGATATAATTATTATTCATGTATTTTACTTATATGTAAAAAAAGATCTGCCTTATTATCTAAATGGCAGATCTTTTTTATATTTTTATTTATTAACTAAAAATAGCCTCATATATCTCATCTATTGTATTTGAATTTATAATTTTAAGTTTTTTATCTTCATTTTTACCTAATGCAATAAGTTCTTTAAATAAATCCATATAATCTATCTCTCCTTCTGTACAGAAACAGAACAATAAATACACAGGCTCTGTCTCTCCTTCAAACATAACTCCTTTAGAAGATACTAAAAGCGATATTGCTTCATCATTTACACCTTGTTCTTTACTAGCATGTACTAGTGCAATTCCTTTTGTCAAGATAATATATGGTCCCCATTCTTTAACATTACTAACAGCTTTTTTCAAGTATTCTTCATATATAATTTTTTCTTGAACTAAAATTTCACCCGACATAATCATACTTTCTTCCCAATTTAAACGATCCTTAGTTATTCTTATATGATCTTTACTCAATAAGGATTTCAATGAATTATCTTCTACTATCACACTTGCAAGTTTGTTTTTAATATCTATAAGTTCTTCTTCTGTTTGTATATTTTTTAAAATTCCTTCAATTTTTTTCATTAAAACCTTTTTATTTTTT
>NZ_JBJDXL010000217.1:0-4655 GCF_051866655.1 Intestinibacter sp. | reverse complement strand
AAATGGTGATAGTCCTAATATGGATATATTACACGATGTTAAAGCACATGTTGTAAAATACGGTAAAAAATCATCAAATGACGTAATTATAGAAAATATATCTTTTGACGATTTAGGATGTGGTTCTTTTGATTTAAATTATAGTGGAAAACATATAGGTAATTTTAAGTTACATGTACCAGGACTTCACAATATCTATAATGCTACATCAGCTATAATCGCTTCAATAGTATCTGGAATAGATGTAGACACTATCAAAGAAGGATTATTAGATTACACTGGTGTTGGTAGAAGATTTGAAATCAAAGGTAAATATCACGACGCTACAGTTATAGATGACTACGCTCATCACCCAACTGAAATAAAAGCAACTTTATCTACTGCGAAGAGATTTAAAAAAGGAACTTTATGGTGTATATTCCAACCACATACCTACAGTAGAACAATATCTCTATTAGATGAGTTCTCTGAAGCCTTCTATTCAGCTGATAAAGTTATAATAACTGATATATTTGCTGCAAGAGAAGATGACCCTGGAACTATACATTCTAAAGATTTAGTTGAAAGATTAAATCACAATAATGTAGATGCAACTTATATATCAAAATTTGAAGATATAGTAAAATATCTAAAAGAAAATATAAAACCAGACGATATAGTAATGACTATTGGAGCTGGACCTGTTTATTTAGTAGGTGAAGATTTATTAAAACAAGAAGACTAATTGCTCGTCAATTAAATTCTTATAAATAATAAAAATTAAAAACTCTGAACCTTATCAAGACATCATTTATCTTGATAAAGATTCAGAGTTTTTTAATGCATATTATTTTTCTTCATCAGCTATTTTAAATACTTCAGTTTTTATATAATCATAAAGACTATTTGATACTTCATAATAAGAGATTAAATCATTTACTTTTATTTTTACGTAATCCTCTCCCATTATATCAACTCTTGCTTCATAATTATCTGCTGATATATTAATAGTAAATTTATACTTACTTCTTTCTCTAGCCTTTTCTGGTTGTATTTTTCCAACCAATCTTTTTTGAACCATCTTGCTAGCTAGATCATCGTAATTCCATCCACTTATTTTTTTAGTTTGATCTCCATAATCTATAGTAACCTGTTTCCATGTTTTATATTGCTTTATAAAATCAAAAGAAGTATAGATACTTGTATCTAAAATTTCTTTAAATTCCTTCTTATAAGATACAGGAACTTTGTAGTATTCCTCTTGATTGACAGTATAAACTCTAAATACATTTAAATCTGTAGAAAATTTTATTTCATCGTCTGTATACCCTTCGTACGTAGGTGAATAAGAATCTGGCGTTCTAATCTTACTGAATTCTTTAAATGAATATTGGAATTCTTCCACCTTCTCTTCTTCCATTCTAACATTTGAAACATTCCCATCTGATATATATATTTTATTTTTATCTTTAAATTGATCTAATAAGCTTCTAGTATCTACCTTTTCTTGTGTAGTTGTAACTTTAGTTCCTTGAGTATTCTCCGATATCTTAGAAAAAGCTTTAAAAGATATAAAATATATAACAAAGAAAAGGACTACTCCCATTATTAAAATGGCTCTTTTCTTTATTTTTCTTTTTTTTGACATTTTATTCTCTCCTCCATGCCCTTAAAATCGTCTATGATAATTATATAACTTTTCATTTAATTTTTTAAGTATTATTTACCATTATTAAGACAATCTTTAGAATTACAATTAGGACATGAAGCATTTTTTATATTTTCAATTTGTTCTATTAATTCCTTATCACATAAACTCAAACCATTGCTACAAGGCTCTACATGAACTGTTATCC
This sequence comes from Intestinibacter sp., assembly GCF_051866655.1. GTDB lineage: Bacteria > Bacillota > Clostridia > Peptostreptococcales > Peptostreptococcaceae > Intestinibacter. Next base: position 2,820 of record NZ_JBJDXL010000217.1, on the reverse strand, counting down.
CCTTTATAATTTCCATTTCATTTATTAAATTTTTTTCTAAACGAGTAGCTATATCATGGCCTTGAGCTACTGTTAAGCTACCATCAACACATATAACTAAATCTACATATGCAAACGCACCGTGTTTTCTTGTTCTAACTGTTTTTACATGTTTTACGCCTTCAATTGATTCAGAATACTCTATTATTTGTTTTTCTTGTTCTTCTGATATAGAAACATCCATTAACTCATTCATTGCTTCCTTAAATATTTCAAGTGCAACCTTACAAACTATTATCGCAACTATTATTGTTGCTGCAGGCTCTAATACTTTAAAGCCTATCATGGCTCCTCCTATACCGATAAAAGCAGCCACTGATGAAAGTGCATCTGATCTGTGGTGCCATGCATCGGCTCTAAGTGAAGGAGAATTTATTTTTTTAGCTACTCTTATAGTTATTCTATATTGATATTCTTTTATTAATATAGATATTATAGATACTATAAGTGGCATTAATGTAGGTACCTTTACAGCTTCTAGGTTAAATAATTTTTTTACACCTTCTATACCAATTGTTACTGCTACTACTGTTAACATAATTGATAACAAGAATGACACTAATGTCTCTGCTTTTTCGTGTCCATAATTATGATTTTTATCTCTTGGCTTTGATGATATTTTATTTCCTATTAAAACACCCACTGATGTAATAATATCTGATGCTGAATGTATACCATCTGCTATCATCGCAGTAGAATTCCCAATTATCCCTGAAAATATTTTTATGGCTGATAAAAACATGTTCCATAAAATTGCCACCATTGTTACTTTACTTGCCTCTTCATATCTTGTTTCCATTTATTTCCCTCCAAATCAACTTTATATTATTATTTAGGAATATCATTTCCTATATACTATTAATGAATACTTTTTATATGTTAATGGATATATTTTTCTATCAATATTAATTATCACCTTCCAAAAACGTAAAAATCACCTAGGTTCACTAGGCGATTTTTCTTTTCATATTCTATCAATTCTTTTTATTATAACACTTTTAAATTAAATTTGTGTAAAATTTTTTATTTTTTCACTTCCATTTTGTTATCTTTCTATCTTTCGAGCTTTAGAATCTATAAAGCACAACCAATATCCTAAGCTATTATTTCTATTATCACACGATTGGTATGTTGTAAAACCTGTAGTACCCTTATCCGGTTGCTCTGATTTTTTGCCCGGAATTGCATATATATAATACTTTCTCTTGTTATATTCATCGTATTGTACTCCAAATAAATAATGTCTGTACTTATATGAATTCATGGCTATATCGCTGTACATTGTGTAATTCAAGGTGTTTATATATCCTAAGTAAGGCATTGTATATCCACACATTGTATTTTGATTTATATCTATTTTCCACCATCTAGTATTTTCTATATAATCTGCTGCAAAGGGCTTAACCTCTTTGAAATATTTAAGACCCTTTTTTATTTGTCTTGGCATAAGTAATTTTCCTGATGTCTTTTCGCTAACTGAATTTGCATTTAATGTGTTGTTAAATTCATCTCTCATTATCTTTTTCTTATTTTGGTTCTTATCTTTTAAGTTTATTTTCTTAGATTTGCTATTTTTTAATTGAGATGTATCGTTGCTTCGTAATTTTTGTTCGATTTTATCAGGTGTACTATCTTGAACCTCTTGTTCAGACTTGATATATTCGACGTTTTCATATTGTTTATCTTCATCTATATCCTTTTGCGGCTCATCTAGATTTTGAGATTCAATTGGTTCAGTTGATATATTTTCTTCAAGATAACTTCTATCATCGTCTTGATTATATTCTAAGTCATCTTCATAGATATACTCTATTTCTTCATATTCATATTCACCATCTGAATCCACATATTCTACTTCTTCTATCTCTTCATATCCATATTCATCACTTGGGTCTACATATTCGACTTCTTCATATTCCTCAAACTCCTCTTCAGGCTCAAATATCAGCTCTTCATAATTTTCAAGCTTATTTCCTTTAAAGCCTATAAGCGGAATATATTTATCATAAGTCAATGCTACAGCCTTAATATCGCTATCGTCTTCGTTTAAATCTAGCACAAATTCACCTTTTCCTTGAGAATTTAGGTTAATTCTTCCTAAATTTAATTTTTCATAGTCACTTCTAAGGGCGATTACATCGTAACCGTCTTTTAAGTTTTTTAGATTTTCGACGTATAAAGCGATTACTGACTTTTCATCGTTAATTTCTATTTTTGCAAAGGCTTTAGGAAGGACACGCTCTTTACTTCTAAAATTCATGTCCTTTGCCTCTAGTATAATATAGTCCCTTTTAAATTTTCTTTTAGAACCCACTATTTATCCCCCCAAACATAACTTCTCAAAATATTATATGTTTGAGGTTTTGGAAAATAGTATTATTTAGATGAAATTTTATTTATTTCATTTGATAAATTAGCAAATTCATCTATGCTAAGAGTTTCTCCTCTTCTCTTTGCATCTATGTTTGCAGCTTGTAGAGCTTCTTTTATTTGGTCCTTTGTTAAAAATCCTAATCCTCCTAAAGAATTTAGAAGAGTTTTTCTTCTTTGACCGAATGAAGCCTTTACTGTTTTGAAGAAAATATCTTCATTATCTACTTCATATTTTCTCTCGTTTCTTACATGAAGTCCTATAACTATAGAGTCCACGTTTGGCTGTGGCACAAACATATGTCTCGGAGCTTTTGCAACTATTTCTGTGTCGCAGTAGTATTGAACTGCTACTGATAGCTCACCGTAATCCTTTGTAGATGGTTTGGCATTCATTCTATCTGCAACTTC